>NZ_JBJGXI010000011.1:0-112816 GCF_045635475.1 Radiobacillus sp. PE A8.2
AATTTTAAGAAGAAATAGGTAATATCGAGTAATTATATTTAATAATGATCCACTAAAAGATTTGTTCAAAGGATGGATCGAGTAAAGTTCATACAACGTCCACTGTTGCATTCAGATAGCTCGTCTAATAATAAGCGCTTTGAATATAGCGTCTTTGTCCCCATTCATATATTGGTTTACACAACTATAAGATTGCATAACAACCAAACCATATCAGCAAAAAAGGAATAAAAAACGCAATACAAAGCACAATAACTTCTTAACGCTGTGAAAAATACGTAGATTCGAAAGGCGGAAGTTATGTGCGAAGTAAGGGTCAACTTTCCTATAACCAACTTTTGGCATTCTTTATTCCTTTAGGATTTTCAGCAAGTTTAACTGCCATTACGCATTTAATCATAAATGGGACGATGAGCAGAGGGGACAATGCCGCCTTTATTATCGCCAGTTATGCAGTTGCTATGTCGATCTTCGGAATCATCGAAAAGCCGTTAATTATTTTTAGGCAAGCATGTTCCACATTGGTAAAAGATAAAAAATCTTTTAAGGCACTTATGCTATTTTTACTACTTGTTGTGGCTGCTGTTTTATTTGTCTGTATTATTTTAGGATTTACACCAATTGGTGATTGGGTGTTTGTTCATTGGTTTAATGCAGAACCTAATATGGTTGAAACAATCTCAAATACGTTCAAAATATTATCAGTAGTCATGGTACTTTCCGGAATTAGAGGGATATATGAAGGCGTCATTATTAGAGAACAGCAAACAAAGTGGCTTACGATTATGGTTGTAGTAAGACTTGCGACAATGCTTATTTCTGCTTACTTATTTGTAGTATCTGGATATATAACAAGTCTTACGGGAGCAATGATTTTTTTAATTGGTATGGCTGTTGAATCGATTATTAGTGTTTGGAAAGGACAGTCATTGCTAAACGGAAAAATTAGCAGACCGTCGAAATTAAATATTAAAAAAATCACTCGTTTTTATTTCCCGTTATTATTTTATTTTATTTCGCAAACTTTCCTGATTCCAGTCATTTATGTCTTTTTATCCAATACAAGTGATAAGGAAGTGGCGATCGCCTCGTTCGCACTCGCTATTAGCATAACCGGCATGGTATTGAGCTTTTTCTCCTATACACATCAATTAGTACTGCAATTTTATGAAGAACATGGTAAAAAAGTTGTTAAATTTACGATAGTTATAAGTTTTTTACCCTGCCTATTACTAAGCTTTCTCTGTTATACTCCTGCAGGTTCGTGGTTTATGGGTGTTGTAATGGGAGCAGACGCTTCCTTAGCAGAAGCAACGATAAATGTTCTAAGAATCTTTATTGTTAAAACAATCGTTTTTCCTTGGGTAGACTTTTTGAATGGCTTTTTTATGTTACGAAGAAAAACAAATAAAATACTGATAGCACAAATCCTAAATCTTATTACAGTAATCATTGCATTAGTCTTTCTTGTAAATATGTTTCCGGAATGGAACGGATTAAATGGCTCTGTTGCATCAACGCTCGGGGAAGTTATTGGCTTAATCGTTGTCATTATTGTGTTTAAAAGGATGGGAAGTTCGTCAGGTGAGAAAGTTAAAACGTCACTTTTTACTAGATTCTAGCCTAAATATGTTCCAAATGGCTTTTCAGTTATGAAAAATGTAAGGTTAGACTCAACAAAGCTTTTTTAGATATCTCAATTTTTGGAGATTTATACAGACTTAAGCAATAGCGAGAGCTGTGAAACCCGAGATTCTGAGTTGATTATCCATGGATTATATATATTTCTTCCATTGAAATTAGTGAATTGGTCAATCTTTGAGCGATTTAGTTATGTTCACAGCCCTACATCTAATACTTACTTTATAACTATTCTTGTATTTGTTTCATTTGATTCGTATGCTGCCAGCGTAACAGCAAGCGTTTTTATACCATTTTCATATGTTGATAGAATTTGTTTTGTGTCGTTCGTCTGAACGGCTTCAATAAAAGCTTTGTCCTGTTGTTCATAGAAATTCACATTTGATTTAAAGATTGTTTTTTTATCTTTCTCCACGATCGTCACGTCTGTACCATTTACTTCAACACGAAAATCTTTCCCTAAAATTTCTAATCCCATACGGTGGTCCGGTTGCGTAAGCGAGCAATCTAAGTGACCTACTGCTCCTGATTCAAACGTGAAGTTTAGCGATGTAACATCTGGTATATTTATATTTGGGATGTCCTTCAATACATTCAAATTCATATTCGCATATACTTGATTAATTTCTCCACATAAATAACGAATCAAATCGAGTATATGTGTTGCTTGTTCAACGAGCTGGCCACCTGATTTTTCTATTTCTCTAAACCAGGGTGTGTGCACGAAGGAAGTAAGATAATAACCACGTACCATTGCAATTTCTCTTCCATTTAAAAATCCCTTAGCTTTTTCGATCGTATCTAAATAACGTAAACAATACCCTGTTGCACACAATATACCTGCATCTTCTATTGCTTTCAGCTTTGTTTGCACGGATGGCAAATCAAGTCCAATTGGTTTTTCAACCATTAAATGGATTCCTAATTGTGCTGCTTTTTCTTCTATGTTGCCATGTGCAAATGGAGGAACACATATAAAAAGGGCATCTATTTTCTCCTTTTCTAACAGGTCAGAGGAGTCAGTATAAACTGTTGCTCCAAACTTTTCACCAGCAGCGCGGGCCGATGCTTCTACAATATCACACACTGCTACAATATCGGCATGTTCATGTTGTGCTATATTAGCCATGTGTACAGATGCGATTCCACCTACACCTATAAACCCTACTTTAACTTTCTTCATCTAATCACCCCTTAGCCTTTTGACTTTGGATTGTTCCATGCTCGATAATGGCTCCCATATTCCGGGCTGTATCAACTGCTAGCGGTCTTGGATCCAATTTATAAGGTGTAAGTTCAGAGGTTATCGTGTCATCATATCCTATTTCCTTAAGCGCATCCATAACTTTGTCCCAGTTAACATCTCCTACCAATAACGGGACAAATCCGGTAATATTTCCTACAGAAGTACTAAAGTCTTTGACGTGAATCTTTTTGATTCGTTTTCCAAGCGTGCGAATCCACTGTTGCGGATATCCAAACTGTAATACATTTCCCACATCAAAATAAGCGCCTACAAATTCAGAATCCAGTTCATCTATGTACCGGACCATTTCTAGTGGAGAAAGTAAAAATTTATTCCAAACATTTTCTATCCCTATTGCTACTTCAAAAGATTCAGCAAGTGGGATAAGCTTTTTTAGTTGATCTTGACTACGCGCATAACATTCTTCATAGGAAACTTCTTCAGTTACACATCCAGGCACAACTAGTATGGTGTCTATCCCCATGAAGGAAGCTAGTTCCAGCTGTTTTTCGACTACCACTCTTCCTTTTTCCCTAATACTTTCGCTTGGGTCACTCAGCGCCGTATCCCACAACAGACCTGTTGATATACTTCTTAATTTCAAGTTATAGGAAGCAGCTAACGCAACAATTAATTCTGCTTCTTCTTTTGTTGTATTCATTGTCAGTCCAACACCATCATCGGAATTAAGATTTAATTCTACAGCATCAAATCCAGCATCCCGACTGTATTCAAACACCTTCTCAAGCGGTGTCCCTTCTGGGTAACACCATTGATTTATCCCTTTTAACATTATTTCCCCACTCCTTTTTTCGGAATAAGTTCAGCTCAATTAAATCCGAACCGAAGTCATTTTTTTATAGCGAAACTGGCTTTTTCAATTTAGATGATTTATAAGCCGCTACTGCAACCTCTAGAGCTTTTAATCCATCCTCTCCTGTAATAGAAGGCTGTCTATTTTCTCGTACAGTTGTTATAAAATCTTCAATTAAGCCCCGGTCCATGTTATCACCCCAAAATTGCTCCTCAGCTCCATCATTGCTGTATACATTTGTCTTTTGAGCAAAAGCATCCACAGCTAGTGTTCCATTGGTACCTATAATCTCAAGAGTTACGTCACCTCTAGTTGGATGATTTTTATTTCGTGACCAACTGCAATCAAGTGTCGCAAACATATTATTATCGAATTCCATGGTGAGTAATCCACAGTCATCGATATCATAGTCAGATATGATGTTATCTACTTCTGCATACACTTCTTTAACTTCGGCGCCAGTATACCAACGCATAATATCAACAACATGGACGGTATGGTCAATAACTGCTCCGCCTCCAGATTTATCTTTTTGGACAAACCAACCACCAGGGTTAGTTCCACGATTTGTTCCTTTTATTGCAACAATATTTCCAAGGTCTCCTCTTTCAATAACTTTTTTAGCATTTGCAATTGGTGTATTAAAACGAACCGGAAAGGCTGTTTGTAAGATAACATTATTCTCTTTACATACTGCAACCATTTTTTTTGCGTCTTCTGGATTTGTTGATAATGGCTTTTCACATAAAATGTGCACACCTCTTCTTGCCGCAGCGACAACCTGTTCTTTATGCATGCTATTTTCTGACGTAATAATTACAGCATCTAAAGTTTGATCAAATAGCTCCTCAACAGTGAGATAGTGTGTCGTTTCAAATTGCTTAGCAGCCTGTTGTCCTCGTATTTCATCATCGTCTGTAATTCCAACAAGTTCTACATCATCAATTTTGGCTAGTTGATTGGCATAAGAGAACGCGTGACCGTGTGCAAAACTTATAATTCCTACTTTCATTGCACTCCCTCCTCAACTAAGTCGTCCTTTAGCACAACTGGTTTTCCAGATTCAATTGATTCCAAGGCAGCAATTGCAATCTCCAATGCTTTATATGCATCATCAGCTGTAACAATCGGTTGTTGATCCGTTTCTATACAGTGTATAAAATGACTTATTTCCAAGAAGTATGGGTTATCCTTTGTAGGACTTTCAGGCACCTCTACTCCCCCTTTAGTATCACTTTTACTGCTAGTCACAATTGGCTCAACCTTTGAACTATCATATTCGATAATTCCCCCTTTACCAGCGATCTCGAAATTTGAAGAAAATCCTTGATGTGCCCATGTTCCTTCCACATGTGCAATTACGCCACTTTGAAAACGCAGAGTAACAAGTGCATATTCAATTTTAGCGTACACTCTCCCTCTACTGCTCTTCGCATAGACACGTTCCACTTCTCCAAAACACCATCTTAAATAATCAAAATCATGGATAACCATATCTAGGACCAAACCACCACTGTGCCCATAGTTTGCATACCAGTCATTCGAGGCGTCTGGAAACCCTCCCCCTCTTTTCGTACGAACCATGGCAGGCGTTCCAATTTTACCTTCCGCTAATAAACGCTTCACTTGTGCATACTCTGGAAAAAAACGTACAACATGACCAACAAACAATTTGACTCCTTTTTCTTTACAATAAGTAATCATGTCGCGCGCATCAGGTAAAGTGCGAGCTAGCGGCTTTTCACAGATTACGTGACTTCCACTATCCGCTACTTTCATAAGATATTCTTTGTGTAGTGAAGTAGGTAAACAAACAGACACTACATCAACACTTCCTACCTGCTCTAAGGCGTCCTCATATGTGCGAAAAGCACTGGTTCTAAAGGTAACTGCTAATTTTTCTGCCTTTGGAAGGTTTATATCAACGATCCCCACTAAGTCAACATCTTTTAATTTTGCAAACGCGTCCGCATGGACACTACCCATTGTTCCCGCCCCAATTACAATTGTTTTTAACACACGGAACTCTCCTTTACTGTTTATTGGAAACTCTAGACACAAATAAAGTGGAATGATTATTAAGGAAAAAAAGTAACAACCATTTTTTTAATACAGTATTCTTTAGCTCAAATTCAACGTAATCGCTTACATATTTTTTAAAAAACTTCTATGTTTTTTGCTTTTTCGTATTCCGTCGATATTGGCTCGGAGTAATCGTATATTTCTTTTTAAATAATTCAATGACGTTCTGTGGTTTCTTATATCCGATCATTTCCGTTATTGTCTTAATTCTTAAATCTGTGTTTTCAAGTAACTCTTTCATTTTTTCAAGTCTTTTATTCAATATATACGAAGATAAATTTTCTCCTGTAGCTTCTTTATAAGTTTTCGATAAGTAAACCGGATGCATGTATACTTTGTCTGCAATCATTTCTAAGGACAGTGGCATGCTAAGGTTTTTATGAATGTAATCTTGTACAAATAGTATTGTTTCTCCGTTATTATCAATCGTTTCGATGTTGTGCTCCAAGTTTAAGTACAAATATTTCAACAAATTATCACCATTTACTAAATCCAGAACAGTTCCTACATCACTATTTTTGAACATTTTTGGTAGAGCTTCATATAAATAAAATAGAATTTCCAACTTAAAAATAATTTTATCTTGTTGTGTGTTTTTTTCTATTTTCTTGAGCTCTTCAATCAATAGATTCCAATTTTTGTCCTGAATCACGGATTTCAACATCGTTTCACTGGGCAAATCGTTGATTTCGGTGTTATATAATTTTTCAATAATTACTTTTCGATACGTATTTTTGGATTTTGCAATTTCGTCCTTTTCACTTTTCACAAAACCGAACACACGATTTTCCCAAGTAAAATTACAAATCGATTTCATTTCAAATGAAACAAAGCTAGCAACAAAATTGCTTTCTATAACCTTATTTAAAAAATGGTTATACTCGTGAACATCGGTTTCTTTTCCATTCAAAATATGCAAATAAAAATCAAGCAAATTTATATCGTTTTCCATCTTTTCAATCGATATTTCATTTATGATTTTTGAAATTGTTGTTTTCAATTCATCTGGGAAAATTGGTTTTAATAAATAATCCTTTACACCATATCGAATTGCTTTTTGTGCATATTCAAAATCCGAATATCCAGAAATAATAATGACTTTCGTGTTTCTGGTTATTGCTTGCACCAAATCTAACCCAGTTACTTCAGGCATTTTTATATCGGTGATAAGGACATCTGGTTCATATCCGTTATTGATTAATAATAATGCTTCCTTTGAGCTCGAGATTCCCTTAACATCACTGAATCCATATTTCTTCCACTCCATGACATTTAATAAAAATTCTAAAATCCGCCTTTCATCATCAACGATTAATAGTTTCATTTTCACTAAGCAACCCTTTCAAATTAAGCTGAAAATAAACCGTCAGACCACCTAATTCATTTTTATTTATTCTTAGTCTTGCTTTTTTACCATAATAATTAATCAATCTTTGGTTTACATTCCAGAGCCCTACACGATCATTATCATCTCTTTGGTGCTTTGAGATATTTCTCAATAGCTCTTCCATATCTTGTTCCTTTAATCCAGGACCATCATCTTCGACAACAAATTCACAAATTTCCCCTTTCAAGGTTGCAAGCACCATTATGTGATGTGCGCCATCTTTGCCTTCAATCCCATGTTCAATTGCATTTTCAATGATTGGTTGAATAATTAACGGTAGAATGAAGCAATCCTCTATGTTAGGATCAATCTTTATTTTAAAGTTGAAATCTTTTCTTAAAGATTGTATGGTCAGATAATGTCTAGCAAATTCTATTTCATCTTTAATTTTTACTATATCTTTTTTTCGAGTCATGTACCTATAGTATTCAGCTAGATGCCTTGTCATTTCAGTAACTGCTTTTGGATTGTGTGCCACTGAAACAATGTAAAATAGACTGTTGTATAAAAAATGTGGTTGTATTTGCGACCGGAATTGACGTGCTTCTGCTAGTTTCCTCTGTTTTATTTCTATAAATAATGATGATAATAATTTTTGTATGCTGCTAACCATTAAATTAAATTGCTCAAATAGGTAGTTAAATTCGTTGTTCCGAACGATTGAAACCCTTGTATCATAATCTCCTTGTTCAACACTTTTGAATTTACTTGTAAGCAATCTAATTTCAGATAATACATCTCTATAAAAAAGAAAAATTAATAGAAAGCCAAACATTATTACTACAGCTATAGTTGAAATAATAATGAAAATAGTATGCTTGTTATAATTTATCTCGATTTTATCTGTAGGTAAAAATGTGACTAGACGAATTCCAGATGATTCATTTCTTTCACTAATTAAAGTACCCGAAATATTATCAATTCTACTATTTATAATAAAATCACTTTTTTTCTCCTGTTTAATGTGCTGGATAATGTCTTCTTTAAATTTCATTATCCCACCAACAACCTGATTATTCGGAAGGACCACATAAGATAAACCCTTTTCCTCATTCTTTGTAAAAGTGAGTGCAGACTCCGTCTCAAATAACAAGGCATCAGACATTTTAATTGCAACGACTAAATCAACTTTTTCCTCTATTCCAAAGGCATATTTCATAAAAAAGTAGAGCCCTTTATCTGTTTGTCTCCATTCTTTTTTACTAACCATACTTTTTTCCATTTCATTTCTCATATTTAAGTTGGTCTCGGTAGAAATGAAAACATCTTGTTTAGTAAAAAAAAGAGAAATACTGCTCATCTCTTCACCATTTATAAGACGTTCTTTTAACATGCTTTTAATATCTAGCAGCATGCTCAGATAAGTATAGTTTTCATGATCGCCAACATAACTTTTTAATTCTTTAACTTTTTCATCTACCAATATTGTCGCAGCGTTATCCTCGATTTTTTTCTGCCCAATTTCTAGTCGACTCATTGCGTAATTTAACTGCGTACTTGTTATATTGATTTGATATTGTCGATTGGTTTCGATGGTTTGAAAGTAAAAATAGCCAATAAATAAAAGAATCACACAAATATAGATGATTAATAAACCTAGTAAAATAGTCGCTTTTTTTCTCATTTCATTACCCCAGTTTTCAATATCATTGATTTGCGGTCGACTAACTGTTATAGAAAACGGCTAGGAAATTCCTAGATCCGTTATCCATATCAGACTTTTAAATACAATCTTAGTATATCAATAGACAAGCTTTTTAAAAATAGCAGGTTTACCGAACTCTGTCACTACTTCAACGTGCTCGCCATCACTTTGATATACATTATTGTTATATTCCCAACTACCTTTGGGAAGATATACTTTTCTGGATGTTTTTCCCTTCTCAACTATAGGGGCAACTAGAAATTGCTCGCCTAGCATAAACTGATCAATGATTTTTTCAACTGGGGCATCAGGAAACTCATAACTCATATATCTTACAATCGGTTCTCCTGTCTCTCTTGCATGTTGAACCAACTTCATCATGTATGAAGCATGTTCTTCTCTGACGGATATACTTTTTTGAACGTATGAGAAATGAGTCTCATCAAGTATACGATATGGTGCCGCCGAGAATTGCATAGCTGGCATTAAACAAGCAATTTCAGCATGGCGCACAAATAATTCTGGGTCTAAGTTTCCACTTAATTGTTGAAAATTTAAATACTCCCCTCCACCAATCATGTCTGGACTTGTGAATGGATGCCCTGTTATACCTTGGACCAATGTATCTGGAATTAATGAAGCAATGCCATTTCTAGTCCATGAATGATTTTTATCACACAATCTTTGTAACAAAGGATAACCACCAGCGCGAAATGTTACACGGTATTCGTTAAACGGATACTGTTCCCCAAATTTTGCCCATAAATTAGACTGTCCATCAGGAGTAGTTTTATGGAATGTTTCGTTATCCAATCGATAAAAGATGCTATCACCTGCATCAAATTTGAACCCATCAATTCCTAGTTCTTGCAGTGCGTCCATCTGTTCTTTTAGCCATTGGTGAGCATTAGGATTTGTCATATCCAGAACCGCTGAATATCCATTCCACCACTTCGTTATAAACGGCTCTCCTTCTGGTGTTTTTATTAAAATGTCTTTTGCTACGGCTTCTCTGTACTTGACTGTATCCGCACTGATGAACGGACAAATCCACAACATTACTTTAAATCCCAATGCTTTAAGGTGATCCACCATACGTTTAGGGTTAGGGAAATTTCCAGTGTGAAACGTCCAGTCTCCATAATAGTTGGACCAACCGTCATCAATCATGAGTACACCTTGTGGCATACCATTGCGAATGATATCCTCAGCATACTTTTCAATCGCTACTTGGGATTGATAAAACGTTAATTCAATCCATGTATTATAAATAATACTTTCAAATAATTCTTGAGCCGGCATTCTATTTTCAAAGGGAAAATGACTATTCTTTGCAGCCAAATATGCCCCTTTTAAGTTTTGATATCCATCAGCTACTACTACATCATTAGGAACATCGATAACACCATTTTCAAATGAAATCGTATAACCCGTATCTCGCCAAATAAATCTTCCTTTTGTTGAAATGAATAATGGCATTAATTGATTAGGACTTTGATTTTCTGTTAGATTAATAGTGACATCACTATTTGCTCCAAAGGGCATTTTACTTCCATCAACCACATAACCACCATACCAATATTCATTATCACGAATTCGTAATTGCATCTTATCCTCCTTCACATGCGATTACAGCTTTCCTCCTGAAGTCGCAATACCTTCGATAAATTTTCTCTGGAAAATAATAAATATTAATAATATAGGCCAAATTGCGAGAAATGATCCTGCCATAAGTTCTGGGTAGTTTGTTGTGTACTGTCCTTGTAAAGTTGCCAACCCAGCTGATAATGGCATTTTATCCTCGGAAATATTAACAATTAATGGCCACATTAAGTCTTTAAAGGCAAATAGCGCGGTGAATATACCCAAAGCAACTAGTCCTGATCTGGCTAGTGGCAACATAATCCTCGTAAATATTTGCCCTTGATTACAACCATCTAAGATGGCAGCTTCCTCTAATTCATCCGGTAATCCCATAAAGAATTGTCGCAATAAGAATGTTCCAAATGCACTTACTAAACCTGGTAATATTAATCCTGAAACAGAGTCAAGAATACCAAGTTGTTGTGCTAGTAAGAACTGTGGAGCAATAAAAATCTGTGGTGGAATCATCAATTGAACTAAAACGACACTAAACAGGAAATTCTTAAATGGAAAATCAAGGCGTGCAAAAGCATATGCCGCCATTGAACTGAAAACCAATGCAAAAACTACACGCCCTACTATCATCAGTAATGTATTGATGTAAAATGCATCAAACGGTAGTTTAGTCAGAATCTCAGGGAAGTTGCCCCATTGAGGTTCTGATGGAAACAAAATTGGAGGCACTGCTACTGATTCAGTTAGAGTTTTTATGGATGTAAGGCACATCCACACAAATGGCATGATCATGATTATTGCGCCAATGATTAATAATGTATGGATGATTACTTTATTTCTTATTTTCCCCTTCTTCATTATGAACCTCCTAATAGTGAACCCATTTTTTCTGTAATTTCATTTGGATATACGTAAGCACTCCTATAAGTACTAGCAATACTAAAATGATCGTCGCACCATAACCTTTTTCATTCAGCATAAACGAATGCTTAAAGAACAAATAAACAAGTGTCTGCGTATACGGAATAACTTCGCTTGTTGGGCTGAACATCATGTAGATAACATCAAAAATTTGTAACGAATTAATCACTGTTGTTACACAGACAAAGAACAATGCAGGAGACACTAATGGTAATGTGATAGAAAAAAATTGACGTATCGGACCTGCGCCGTCTAAGTTGGAAGATTCATAATAATCTTTCGGAATTTCCTGAAACCCCGCTATCAAAATGACCATATTATAGCCGATAGCACTCCATATACCGACAATAGCAATTGCGATAATTGTGAATTTGGGGTCTGTCAACCAAGACGGGCCTGTTATTCCGATGAGACTCAAAGCATGGTTGATTAAACCATAGTCAGAATTGTATAGCCATTTCCACACCATCGCAATTGCTGCCGGTGTCGCTACCACTGGAAGGAAATATATGACACGGTAAATGGATATACCCCTAATCTTTTGATTCAGAAGTTCTGCTGCTAAGAGTGAAAAGATAATGATTCCCGGAACAACAATCAACGAATATCTAATGGTGTTCCATATTGCTAACGGTATATTTGTATCTTGGGCCAACTGTTCATAATTTTCCCAACCAACCCACTGCGAGGATCCTAATCCACTAGACTGCTGAAAACTCATAAGAATAGTTTCAATGGCTGGTTTAATATTTAAAAAGAATAATCCCAACATTGTCGGGGCAATAAATATGATCGCCCAAAAAAGTGCATCCTTTTTATACCTTTTTTTCGCGAATGTAAAATACTGCGTTTTTTGTTTTTTTATATTTTGGGTGTTTTTAACAATTTCCAAGTTTATCCCCCTTCCTTTAAATGTCTAAGATGAATACGTAGGTATTCATCTTAGACATCCATAACTTCATCTGGTTTTATTGATTCAGGATTTCATCCACTTCACTTGCTACATTATTAGTTGCTTCCTCCACTGTTTCCGTACCACTAAACATTTTTGCTAACCCTTCAGTGGCAATTGTTTCAGCTTTGTTAAAATTAGGTCCGTTCGGACGCAGTACACCATAATCTAGCATTTCTGAGAAAACCTTCGTGTTAAAGGTGTCTTCCGTTGATTCTATAAATTTCGCTTCAGTTCCTTTATAAGCAGGAATTGCTGCTGCGGATCCACCTTGAATTTCCATCCCTTTTTGTGAGCTTAGGAAGTCTACGAACTTAACAGCTGCCTCTTCATTTTCTGTATAAGCTGATACCGAATTTGCTAATCCATTGTATACAGTTGCTCTCGTTTTTCCTTTTGGCAGTACGGCAACATCGACATGTTCTTTCAACTCTTCATTTGATGAATATTCTCCATACATCCATGAACCATCAAAAATCATAGCGACTTTTCCTGATGAAAATAAACTACGAACATTATTTTCAGCGATTTTTGCAACTGTAGGTGATGTTTTGTCTTCCAATGAGAAATCAACCCACCATTGAAGTGCTTCTTGTGTTGCCGGAGTGTTTAGCATTGACTTTGTCTTATCATCACTAATGACAGCTCCTTCATTTTGGAAAATTGCATTATAGTAACCGACTTCTGTATCATTTGGTGCTGCAAATCCATAAATACCTTGATCAGAATCTGTTAGTTGTTTTGCTGCTTCTTTAAATTTATCCCAATCCCAACTATCATCAGGATATGCTACACCTTTTTCATCAAAAATCTTTTTGTTATACCAAAGTCCTATAGTACTTACGTCTTTTGGAATACCAAAGTTTTTGCCATCATAACTATATAATTCGACTAAATCCTCCGGAAAGTTTCCTTCTACCTTTTTATACGAATCAGTAATATCAAGAAGTGCTCCTGCTTCCATATATCTAACCGCTTCACTACCATGCATCCAAAAAACATCTGGTAAAGTCTCTCCATTGGCACTTGCCTCAAGTTTTGTCCAATACTGATCCCAAGGAATTACTTGAACTTTTACAATAATATCTGAATTTTCATTCATAAACTCTTCTGCAACTTTTTCCATACCTGGTTTTTGGACTGGATCCCAGATTCCATAAGTAATTTCCGTTTTCTTACCTCCTGATCCGCTGGTGTCTTGGTCGCTTGAACTGTTGCAAGCTGTAAGTCCAGCTAAGATAGCTACTACTGCAATCATTAGAAAACTCATTTTTAATAATTTCTTCACTTAAATGACCTCCTATATTTAATTATTACAAATTAAGCATAATGTAAACGCTTTCTGAAGTAAAAGCCCGCTTCTCAAGATTTATACCCAATCATTAACTTGATGAATGCGCTATACTATTATTAATGACCAAATTTATAACTATCATCGTTGTCTTAAATTTTTGCCCGTGGTAATCACAGCGATTTTATTTTATCTCAGGATCTACGGAGTTGCATTTCAGTTATAGAAATTAATCAGGCTGCCTATTAAAGGCCGCCTGATTTTACTTACATTACTTGTTTTCTTCTAATAAACAGGGTAATTGCTCCTGCCAGCAACAATATGGTCCCTAATAGCATGGAATTAAACATGTTCATTGCAGTATCTGGAAGCTCATTTCCGTCCTCTGAAGTGTCTCCATTATCAGGAACAACCTGATCGGCTTTTTCAAAAACGGCGAACTGCGTAAAATGGTTTGTTTCAGTTGTTACATAACCATCTTTATACGTACCGCCGACAGATACCCATTCACTAGCTTGTTCGTCAAAATAGTATATTTTTATCTTATCTGGATCTTGTACTCTTGACTCTTCTACTTTGAACTTTAACGTAACAGGTGCTTTGAAACTATGAATCTCTTTTCCTGCCTGAATAATGGTAAAGTCATACACAGTAGATAGTGCATCAGGATTACTTTCTTGTTTAGTAACTACAATTTCAACGGAACCTTCACCGAAGTTTTCTGCAGGGATGGTTAGTTCCACATCATTTTTTTTGATATAGATTACTGCACTCTTCGCTTTCAGGGTTGCAACCTGAGAAGCACTTAAATTAACCATTGAGTTATCAGAATCATCAAGTGTAATCTCTAATGTACCACCATCTACAACATTATTTACAACGCTATCATCTACTGTTGTAGCATTTGGGTTACTATCTTGATCGTCGTCTTCATTACCACCTTGATCTTCTTGGTCATCGTCTTGGTCGCCTTGATCGGAACCCTCGACCTGTACTTGACCGATATTAAGCCATCCATTCGTTTCCTGCTCCTCGTTGGCGAAATGGAATGCCTTTGCTTTAGATGTGATTTCTGATAATGGGTTAACAACGCGAACTAAAATGTCATGTGTTCCGCTCCCTAGTATTGAAGTGTCACTTGTCCATTCCAACAAAACTTCATTGTTATCGCCAGTTTCCTCATCGTTCGGTAAAATTCCTGAGATGTCCCAATCGGTAGTCCATTCCTTTATATTACCTTGCTCGTCTCTTGCTGCAAGCTCCACCTTCCAATTTTGATAGAAAGGAGCAACACCTGTATTTTTAACTTCAATTGCGGCTTGCAAATGACCATTATTTGCATTCACATATGCTGTAGGTACATGATACTCATAACCTAAACTCCGTGAAGCCTCACGGGCACGTTCAAGCGCATCTTCTTCTAGGGGAACTTGGAAAATCCCTTGTACTTTTAGCCAAGAAGCATGAGTCAGAGACAGACTGTCATAAAAATCTTCTCCTTGCGCTCCTTCAATCGGTTCACCTAAATATTGAGGCGGGTCGTTATTCCACATATCAATTTGAATTTCGGGACGCATCTCTCCACCAATAGGTTCTTCTTTCCAATTTTCCATGGCGTTATTAGATTGAAGGCGTCCAACAAAATGCCATTCCATTCCACCATAACTAGGAGGTAAAGTTTGAAAAGCAAAGGAATCATCATGGAAACCAATATTCAAGTCTCGATTAAATGCAGTAGGATAACGCACAAGTACTCTTGTTTCATCAAACGAATCATCAAAGGTTTGAATAATAGCTTCTTGATTAGCCAAGCTTGGCATCCAGTCCGTTGCATGTCCATCCTCGTGTTCTGCTAATTCACCATCCCAAGATCCAGTTGGGGTCCAGCCATCCTGTGGGTAGGTATGCCATTCCCCCCAAAACCCTATCAAACCAGCCTGAATGAAACCGACCCTAGGGTCTCCATCGTACTTTTCTCCAAGTGCTCCAATAAATTGTAGCACTGCGGTGTTAAGATTCTCATCATCATAATCCGGAGCAACACTTGTTCCATCAGGCCCACCATTATTAAAGTAGTCATATTCCTTGGTTTCCAGCCCGAGATCTATCAAAAATTGAGGGATTCCGGATGGCTTATGTGGGTAATCGAGATACACCCTAAAAATAGCCTGATTTCCTCTTGAAGCGATATCATCAATTCTAGATTCTAGCTTGCTCCAGTCATACTCATTAAAATTTGTCATAATATCCTTCAGTGGTAGATAGAAGAATTCCATACTGTATGGCATCTGATTAACATTTGACCGCCATGTCTCATCATTGTCTTCGTAATATTGTTCTTCTCTTGCCTTACTAAAAGGTAAAAATCCCTTTAATGGGTTATCTATTGGTGCTCGTTTATAGTTAAGGTTAAACGTTTCGGAATCAGTTGCCCAATCTGGAGGTAAGGGTTTTTCACGTGGTTCATAAGGTTCTTCTACTGGCTCCTCATCAGACCCATCTGAAGTACCCCAAAGACCGATGGAATCAATATATATTTCGTTTGTCGGATTTGCCTGTGGATTATAGCCAAATTCGACCCCTTCCATCTTAGCTAGATTAGGGTTATCACAGCTTTCTATACATTGCCATGCCTTCTGTGTAAATTGGTCCCAGGCAATACGCACAATACCAGAAAAATTCTTCGGAATAGTCAGCATGGTATCAAAAGAAATCTCTTCCCATGAATCGTTACCATCTTCTTTTAGTAAAGCATTAAAAGCTCCTTCTTGGCCAAAAACTTTAGATTCTGATTTAAGATCAAAGGTGAATTCAAATGGTTCCTCAGCCTGATTATGAATCCAAAAGCTGATTCCAGAATAATCGGTCCAATCACTTACTGAGAAATTGTGCGATAAGGCTGCCCAAGAATCTAAGGGCTCATTAGGAATAATATGAATTGAATTTGCACCATCATTTACATAGTTTTGACTCAAAGTCCATTCGATGGCATTTCCTCCAGGTGACCAAAGTCCGTAAACGCTTTTTAATTCCTGATCTGTTGCATAGCTTTCAAAGTCATCGATGACTAAATTCGTTTCCGTAGACTCGGCATGTATCTTTAGACTTGAAAGTGGTGTTATGACTAAGCTAAGAAGTAAAATAAAAACAAAAAAACAAGATGCAATTTTAGTGTTTCCTCTCATAATTAACCTCCATGTTTTGAATTTGGAAAGCTTTCATTCACCCAGGTCTGATTTTTGTTATCTATTAAACACCACCTTACAATAGGGAAAAAATGCACCTATATTTTTATTGTTACAAATTAAGCGTAGTGTAATTGCCTTAAGAGGTAAAAGCCCACTTCTCAAGATTTGCACCCAAACATTAACTTTATGAATGCGCTTACTTTATATTTTCACTAAGCACCTTACGATTTGAACGACATGTTGCTACACTGGTTCTTAAACTATTTGTTGGAACGTTTAATATTTCAACGATTACAAGTGTGTTAGATGTCAGTCTGGCAGATATGATAGAAGAAGAATTTGTGCAAAGGCTTTATCAAGTTTACCATTTAATTGTAAGTATTTTAGAAGCGTTTGGCGTTGAAGATATCCCACCACTTGATGAGATTCCACTTCCGCCAATGGATGAATTACCTCCACTTAAAGGGCTTCCTGCGTTAAGTATGGAAGATTCTGTACTTGCTGAAGGTGATGTGGATACTAAGCAATTACACAGTATTTTAGCTGTTGATGAGTTAAAAGCAATGCTAACTCAATTGATCACTCTTGCAAATGAATTAGAAGCAGAAGATGACTCCGACGTAGTTTCAACTTATCAAGCGTTGGAAACATTTTATACGGAAAATATTGAGTCTGAGTTAACAGAAGACCCAGCATTAGATTCATCTTTACAACCAATCGTCGGCCAAATCTTTTCGGTATTGGAAGGGTTCTTTAGTACAAGCGCGGAGTAATTCGCCTATTTTATGGGGATTCAAGAACTCACTGCGGGTGCCACTATGGGGTATGACATCTACTATAGTGCGGACGGAGAAAACTTTGACGCACTAACGAAAGACGGCTTTGGACATCCGGAAAGCTACGGATTACGTACATTCTTACGTGCGGATGATGCGTTATTCTTTACAACATCTGGTCCATATAATGGTTTTGAAGTTTGGAAATTACGTACGGAAGCTGACCAGTACAACCTCACCATTGGATTTGAAATTTAGTGAAGCGACAGCAACTTCACGAGATGACGTAACGTTTAATTTTGATTTAAAACCTTTGATCGAAAACTCGCTAACTACTAGTTTATCGACGTTCAGTATGGCTACAGCAGCTGCAGCACCAGCTACTGCAACAACTTATAAGGTTTATGTAGATCAAGCACGTACACAAGAAGCAAGTGCCACAGCGACGGTACAAGATGACCAATTAACTTTAACATTGGATGCACCTGTAACCGAGTCTACTAAGTTTTACGTGACCGTTACGGAATATGGTAAATATGAAAGTATTCCAGTCGAGTTAACCGTTCATCCTTATCAAATGAGTGATGATGCGACGTTAGCTGCACTTAGCTATACTGTGAATGGTGCTGATGCAGTGACGGTACCAAGCTTTGATCCTAATACCTATGCATACAACCTAATACTCCCTAGTAATACAGCGAAAGATGCTGTTATCAACTTAGTCGGTCAAACTGCTGATCCGTTAGCTTTGATCACTGCAATCAATGGCGTTACACTAACTGACGGTAAAGGATCTGCTACGTTGGTGGTAACTGCTGAAGACGATAATATCCTTACTTATCGTGTTACATTTACTGTTAAGGCAGAAACTGATGTGAAGCCAGATAAAGATGAACCAGTTAAAGATGGCAATGAGCCCGGTAAAGAGTTACCAGACACTAATCGTTCCATGGATGCTATCATTTATTCCATTGCGATTGGAATTGTTTTATTAGCAACTGCTGGTGTACTACTTCTTATTAATAGAAGAAAATCGAAACAAGTCTAGTAATTAATAGGAGAAGCAGGGATTCGTCCCTGCTTCTTATTCAACAAACACCCGTTGCGTCGGTTTCTATTATTGCTCATACCTTACCAAACTTAAAACTCTGCACCCCTTTAACATCTGCCTGATACTTGAATACTCCTCCAGCAAGGGGCTGGTCCTGTAATGCTGCATCATCTAATCCGTTCCGAGCAGTCGTGATATATAATTCATCCATATTCACACCACCAAATGCACAAGAAGTTACTTGTGTTGCCGGAATTGAAATAGAGCCTATTTTTTCCCCGGCTTCTGGGTTCCAGCGAGACACTTGCGATCCACCCCATTGCGCAATCCAAAGCATGCCTTCATCATCAATTGTCATGCCATCCGGTACACCTTCTCCTTCTGGAATTGTGATCACTTCTCTTTTATTAGCAATTTCACCCGTTTCGATATCATAGTCATATGCCACTACAAGCTTAGTTGGAGAGTCAATATAATACATCGTCTTATGATCAAGGCTCCATGCAAGACCATTGGAACAAACAACTTGGTCAACTTGACGCCTCACACTGAAATCAGTGTCTAAACTGTAAAGTGATGCTGATTTTTGACCGAAATGAAAAGCCATTGACCCTGCTAAAAATCTTCCTGCAGGATCACATTTCCCATCGTTAAACCGGTTTTCCGGCATATCACGCTCTGGTTCGGTGATCATCTTTAATTCTTCTGTTTCCATATTAAATAAATGAAATCCATGCTCCAGCGCGAGAATCAATTCACCGGAATGCGTGACAGCAAGTGCACCAACATACTGACCAACATCAACACTCCGATTGTGACCAGTTTTCGGATCATACTGATTCACCAGATGCTCCTCAATATCTACCCAATAAAGCAATTGACGATCATGATCCCAGCAAGGACCTTCCGCTAACGTGGCTTTCGCATCAAGCACAAGACTTAGTTTTTCATTCATAATTTTTAAGACCTCCTATCCGATATTTATTAAATAGATTAAAACAGCAATTGGCTCTTATCAAGCCTAAATCTAACTTACTTATACTCACTACGAACAATCCTAAATTCCTTTGCAAATGATTTTAAAATTTCAATTAATTGGATTGTCATATCATTTGGAGATGGATAATAACCGCTTCTGATCCATTCCAGGATTAGCCCAGCAGTACCGTGCGCCATATAACGTTTATGTGCGGTTGTGTTTATCGTAGTTGACTCAACAGCTGTCAATATAAATCGCTCCTCTAAAATTTCGTAAATAGCTCTAGGCATGTCTTGATTCAAGCCAGGAATCGTATCATCTTTTATATAAAGATTGAAAAATTCTTGATTCATAAATATGTAATTCATTAACTCAAACGAATAAGGACCCATCTGTTCAACCTGAATCACACGATCTTCTTCATAGCGATCCATACTCGTATTTTTAACGCCGTCAAACATCTCTTGTCGCAGTTCCTCGGTTATATCTGGTTTATCTAAATAATGTAGGTAGAAAGTAGTCCGGTTATAGTCAGACCTTTTTACAATATCTGTGATTGAAACGTGACTATATCCTTTTTCATTAATTAGCGAAATATATGCACGCTTTAAATCTGATTTTGTTCGTTCACTTCGTTTCGAAAGACTTCCTGACTCTGCTTTCATCGCAACACTCCTCCTAATATCTACAATTATTATAAAAGTGTTGATTTTATCAACAAAACAACGAATTTTACTGATTGAGAAGAAATTTGAGCGCGTTTACAATTGATATATAAGTATTATTATCATATCACAATATGTGATATACAACGGAAAAAAGGAGTGCATATAAATGAAACGTTATGAAGACAAAGTCATTATTGTTACTGGTGGAGGATCAGGTCTTGGCAGAGCAGCCGCTCTAGAAGTAGCTAAAGAAGGCGCGAAATTAGTTCTCGTCGATTTAAATAGTGAAGGGTTAAATGAAAGTAAAAAGGAAATTCAAGCAGCTGTTGAAACAGCCGAGATTGAACTAGTAGAGGCAAACGTATCAAACGAAAAAGAAGTGGAAAAATATGTACAGTTCACAATCGACAAGTTCGGTAAAATTGATGGCTTTTTCAACAACGCGGGAATCGAAGGAACACAAAATTTAACCGAAGAATATGGAAGCGATGAGTTTAATCGCGTTGTAAACGTAAATTTAAACGGTGTTTTCTATGGTATGAAATATGTGCTTAAGGAAATGAAAAAACAAGGCTTTGGTTCCATTGTTAATACTGCTTCTGTAGGCGGGATTCGTGGTGTTGGCAATCAGTCCGGCTATGCGGCAAGTAAGCACGGTGTTGTTGGCTTAACTCGCAATTCTGGTGTCGAATACGGTCAATATGGTATAAGTATTAAAGCAATTGCCCCAGGTGCGATTATGACTCCAATGGTAGAAGGCTCACTAAAACAAATCGGTGGCGAAAACTGGGAAGAAGCCGGAAAAGAATTCGTCAGTGTCAATCCAATGAAACGCTTCGGTAAGCCTGAGGAAGTTGGTGCCTTGGTTGCATTTCTATTATCTGATCAAGCCAATTTCATTAACGCAGCTGTCGTGCCTATTGATGGCGGACAGTCTTACCAATACTAAGGTATAAAAAAGCCACAGCGCCGTTGCTGTGGCTTTTTATTTGATCAGCGTTTTGAATTTTTATGTTTCTTATCAGAAGCAATAATAACAATTAATAATGCAATACCATACATCAAACCTTGTATGATGGCATGTTTCCAACTATTAAAAGGCAGAAACATGCCAATTATCGGAGCAAGGAAAATAATAGTCAAACCAATCTCAAATAGTCTTTTATGGGACAACGATTTAATTTTATCTAACAACTACACCCACTCCACTCGATCACTTTCTATACTTTAATGCTAGTCCTTTCAAGAAATTCCTAGCGTACCGATCGCCACATGCTACATAATTCTTATGACCTTCTTTTCGTAATATAGCACTTAATTCTCCTTTTGTGATGATCACTCCTGCTTCTGCTAAAATATCGAGCATCTCATCACTAGTTAACGTAAGAGCAATCTTCAATTTTTTCAGCAAAACATTATTAACACTTCTATTATTTTTTATCGACATCGGCGGTTTCTCTGGTTGTCCAGGCTTCGGATCTTGTTTCCCTCTTTTATGTATAATAAGCCCATTTAAAAAGGATTCCAATGTGAGATTATCACATTCGATATTCTCTTCTTCATCTAGAATATTATCTTCATAATCCTGACTTTCCTTGGTCTTAATCAGCATTTTCTGCACTTCTTCTTTTGTTACTTCTATGTTTCCAAGTTTAAATATTTTCACCATATCTGCATCTTTTATATCGAGCGCATATCTTAATCGTATTAAAATATCATTATTATTCATGTCCATTTTAGAAGCCTCCTTCACTACTTTTACCATTAAGATACTAGTATAACACTTTAACACATACTTATAATTTTTCAGGAGATTATGAAAAGCTGGTCACTGCGGAATGGTATGTGAATTAACACTATATCCCACTCATATGTATTGGTCGCTGCTTAAAAAATAAGGTATACTTGTCTTAACAAGGAGGTGATACTAATGAGCAAGGAAAGATTTGACCGAATTGAGGATTTGTTAACACAGTTGATCTCGACGGTAGCAACATTAGTTACTGAAGTAAAATCAAGGAAAACTGACTTATCCCCCATGAAAAATGATGTTGGCTCACTAAGAACTGACATGGACTCCCTTAAAAGTGATGTCGGCTCACAAAAAACTGACATGGACTCTATGAAATACGAACTAAAATCCTTAAGAGAGGATTTTACCAACTTTGTCTTATTAAGTGAAAAACGTCATACGGAAACGTTGGATAATTTTCGCCGAATACAAGCAGACCAAGATCACATTTTGGGAAAATCCTTTAAAAACGAAAGAGAAATTGCCTAATTAAAAAGACACTCTTAATCTCCCTTTCCCCAAATACTCAGCCCCTTAAAATAACCTCTCGTTTTCTTTACCCAATATAAAAAGGTGTCAGATTCCTTCTACAAAAAGAAACTGGCACCAGTTTAATTTATAGAACACTCCACAACTGCAAAATAATGATAACAGAAAAAATAATAAGCTGTGGTAAAGTCGCTTTTAACAACTCACGGTGCTTAATCATCGATATGATAAGAACGGATAGGACATTTATACAAATTATACCTACAGGAATGAAAGCCGCAAACCCTGTTAACGCAATAATTTCTGCAAAAGTCAAAACCTCAACTAAACCAACTGCAAACACTACTATTCCACCTTGCAAAGACATTACTCTTAAAGATGCAATTAACATATTGTTTGCCTTTACCTTTTTCAGTTCGTCTACTTGCATCTTTTCGCCGTAGATCACATGCACAACACTCATTAAGATAAGAATAATTCCAGCCGCTAATTTCAAAAGCATCTCTCCTAGTTTCAGATGCATATACTTTCGACAATACTGCGGAAAACCCTTTTTTCTTGTTGTTGATTATAACCTACGCTCATATTACGAGGACGAATTGTAGGATAATGCTTAGCGTGTTCTATTTCAACAAAACTGTAAACATATCTTTACATCTCACTGTTTATTTTTTATACTATACGTAAAGATATCTTTACACATCGGTTTGGAGGTTTGTTCGTGAAAGTAATCAATCACATTCGAGAAATTCGGTTAAGCAAAGGTATATCTCAAGTCAAAATGGCGGAAGATTTACAAATCACACGCCAAACAATTAATGCAATTGAAAAAAACAAATACAATCCTAGTTTGGAATTAGCGTTAAAATTAATTGATTATTTCGATGTGCCGATTGAGGATTTGTTTTATTTAGAACAGGAGGAAAAAAGGTGAAAAAACAGCATCAATTATTATTTGTTTGGGCTTTTCTTATTGTTTGTATCTTAATAGGTGGCTTCTTAGGACTATACCTGATAGGTAAGGAAATGGGCGAATATCCATATGATTTGGTCGCGCCGATGATTGGTGGAGTATTGATTGGAATTGGAGTAACGCTTATTTTTATGTTTCTTCGTAAAAAAAGAAAAACTAATCTACCACAATTCGACGAACGTAGCATTGTACTTTTCAAACGATATTTCATCGTTGTACTTTATGTCGTTATGATTGGTTGTGGTGCTGCATTAGTGGTTTTGTATGCGAACGGGATTGATAAGATAGAAACGGGAATGTTAATCGTTTTTATGGGGGCATTATATGTGTTAATCATACTTGGGGCACTGGTTATGAAGATATTGTTCTAGGAGAAGGGTGATATTTTCACGCAGTAAACACTGCCTCTCCACGCTATATTTTGGTATCATTATCCATGAGAGGGGCCGTTGTGATGATTGATGAATTAAAAAGGCTGATTGGCGAGTCTGATGATGATGAAGTAAAAACGTTATTACTTCTGATTTTACTACGAATCCAAATGCTTGAGGAAAAAAATCAATATTCAGAAGACCAATTAATACTAGACTTGAAAAAGATCTATCACGATTTTCTAAATGTTAAAAGCGAACAAGAAAGTAGTGTTAACCTTGATCCAAACTATAAGGCAGTCCATATTGTTTTCGGTGATTCGGCCGCCAGTAGTGTGAAAATGGCACTTAAAGAGATGAAATTGCAAGATGAGGAAAATGTTATCTTCTTTTCGGATTTATTGTGAACCTCTCCAACTAATTGCTATCGCAATTTGATGGAGCATCCCTTATCTTGAATACAGTACAAAATAAGCTTTGTTAAGCCACCTTCGGTGAATTCATTGCTTGATTAAGACTAATTAACGAAGACAAAGTCTGTTGTGTTCTTTTTGACAAATCAGGAACTTTTGCCTGAAAAGCCAACCATTTCTTTTCAGAGATGGATTTTTGGAATCCACGAACAAAGTATCTAGCCCCAATGTTATATGTTGCTGAAAGGTCCGCGTTATAGATTTTACCGGATGTGAATGTTGCAAGATCTCTTTTTGTATTACGTTCTACTTTTCCTGAACCATCAAATGCTAATGCGCTTGTATTACGTGCATTTATCCTTGAGATTCTCATACCTTGATAATGCGCCATCTCTTCGACCTTATTCTGAATGGCTTTCTTTCTCCAATATCTCAATTTGAAACGAAGTTTCTTTGCGCCATAATGATTATTAGGGACTTTCATTTTATCAAGGTACTCAAAAACAATCACATCGCAATGATGAGCATTTGCAAAACTTACAATTTCAGACGAAGTGTGGTTAATAATGTGTTTTTGTAAGCCTTTAATTCTTCTCCAATAATTTGGTGCTGCTACCCAACCAGAATATGCCTGAGCTTTACGAAGTTTATTCGTCACGGTATACAGTTGGTCTTTTTCTATTGGCTGGTTAATAAACTTACGAGCCAAGACAGTGCCACTTGCATCCATGATTGAACAAACTGCAGATTTATTGATATTTAAGTCAACAGCACAAATAATTTGGTCTTTGATTTTGTTTTTTGACAATTCTACTTTCGATGTATAGGTAAAGTTGAGAAAGTATTTCTTTCCTCTTCTTACAAGCTTGGGATTACACTCTTTCCAATCCCAAACCCCGCGTTTATATAGGTCTTGTTCTTTGAATTGGATATCCACCCACACCCAATCATTCTTATGGAATATTTTTATTTGAGCACTTGTATCGGATGTTCGCTCAAACATGTTTCCTCGATAAAAAACTGGGAATTCTTTATGTTCTATTTGTAATGTTGGGGAATTTTTCTTGAACTTCTTACCTTCGGCTAGAGCAATTTCTTTTTCTTTTAACCAGTTACGATAGTTAGAGCGAAAGCTTTTGACTTTACCAAAAGCACTTGCAATGGCACTTCTTCTAAAGTAAGAAGGAAATTTATAAAAGTGTTGATCAAAATCTTTATATTTTGGAGAAGGATTTGATGTGGTTCTATGTATAAGTCGCTCTACAGCAGGCACGATATCTTTTGAGGTAAATTCATTGAGGTTACTAAACTCTTTTTCTATAACATTAATGACAAAGGATAGTGCACAATTATAAATAGCTAAAGTGTTATCAAAAATATGTGAGTGATTGGTGATTTTATGACTTAGCGTTTTTGCTATTTTCATTATTACACCCCTCTTTACAGAACGTGTGTTCTAAAATAAACTATATCATGTAGTTATTTAGTTGTAAACAGAAAAGGGTAAATCAATGACACCTTTTAACAAGAATAGGCATTCTTTTTACAAACTCACATATCATTTAATTGTTGTGAACAAAATATAGACATAAGTGTATTTCTGAGGTCATCTTGAAAAGGCTAAGAGAGAATAATCTATCACTATTTGAAAAATGAGATTGCGAACTTATAGAATTGAATGGCAAGGAGGAGCTTATACATATTTTGTTTGATGCCCCACCTCAAATCAATCTAGCAAACACCATTAATAGTTATAAAACTGTGACATCACGTTATATTAGGAAAGATTTCCAAGAAGAACTATCGAATTATTATTGGAAACCTTATTTCTGGAGTAGAAGCTATATGATCTTAACTACTGGTGGAGCAACTATTGATGTAATAAAAAAATATATCGAAAATCAAGGAGAATAAAGACCTTAGCGCCTAACCCCCACTAAATCGGTAGATTTTGAAGGGGAATGCGGCGCTAACATTTTGGTTCAAAACTCAATTCGGCACGGAGCATTTCCCATTACATACAGGAGAATTATCACCAGAAAGAATCACACACCTATTAACTGCTGAAGAAAGGGAAAAACTTGAATCTGAATGGGAGCAATTATCCACGCAGCAGGAAGTACTTCGGATTTGGCAAGAAGGTAAGTTACATCATGTTGATGCATCCTATTTCGATGACTTTATTATAAGTAAAGCAAAAAAATTGGACAGAGGTGAATTTATGAAATCAGCACGTCTCATTGGTGAAGTGATTGGGCATTTAGAACAATACATCGGCGATGGGTATGTGGAATATAGGGTTAGACATTTAATTATCAATGGTGTATTTGACATTGAAGGCGTGCCCAAGGCGATGCGGTTTTATAGTGTGAAACTTCGATAAGTTGGTGTGTTCAGACAAGGAAATGCAACACAGCATTTCCTTGTCTGAACTATCCCTATTCCGCAAACACGACTCGCGTACTAGCAAACATATCATGTATTCCCTGTTTTTCATTTGTAAAGGCTACAAACACATACAAAAATAAACCAATAAAAAACACACGATGAATGAATCTACCGACAACTTCTCTGAACAGAAGATCACTCCATGTTAGTGGTTTATCATCTTCCCGTATTACTTTCAATCCAAAAATCATTTTTCCTAACGTCTGCTTAAAACTCTTTGTCATAAACAAAAAGTATAAATAAAAGACGATCGAACTAATAATCCCAGTGACCGTCCAAAAGCCAATATCCAATTGAATATTATCGTTCATAAATTTGAATGGAATGAGCAGGATGCCGTTAATGCTGAATACAATGATTAAATCGGTCACATACGCCCAAAACCGCATCCAAAATCCTGCATATCGCTTTTCCTTAGGTTGCTCTTCAGCAAACACTACTTGCGCTTCACTCATTACGACACCCCCTATTTAGAATATAAATACATGGCACGCGGTGCGTTACCTTCGCGTAACAGATCTTGTATTTCAAACATATCCGAGTCCGCTCTGAACATACTTTGCATCGATACACCTAGGAATTGGTTAATCCCCAAGCCTTGTTCATACTCGACAACTTTTGCGTTACCTAATTCTTGCTCTTCTATCATCATCGCGATGGTATCATCTAGAGAGCCTAGTTCATCGACGAGATTTACCTCTTGTGCTTGGGCTCCTGTATACACGCGTCCATCACCTAACTCGCGCACACGTGGCTCTGACAAATCTCGGCCATCGACTATTACTTGCACAAAATCATCATACATATCATCAATCATCGTCTGCAGGATTTCACGCTCTGAATCGGTCATTTCACGTGATGTTGACATAATATCTTTGTATTCTCCACTCTTGATCGTATTGAAATCCACGCCTATTTTATCGGCCAATTCTGCAAAATTAAAACTTTCCATAATAACACCGATCGACCCGGTTAGTGTTGCGTTATGCGCAATGATTTTATCAGCTGGCGCCGCAATATAATAACCGCCTGAAGCTGCGGTATTGCCCATTGATACGTAAACAGGCTTCTCATATTCTTCTTGAATTTCAACGATTTTATCGTGTATCTCTGCACTTTCCACGACTCCTCCGCCAGGTGTATTAACGCGGAGTATAATCCCACTTACATTACGATCTTCTCCTGCTTTATCAAGCATCTCCAAAAATCGTTTATGGTTATAGGCACCCGTGTTAATAAACGAGCTAGGTGTCGTATCCTGAATAACTCCATTTAAATGAAGCACTGCAATTTTATTCGTTCCTGCCCCTTCCTCAATTACCTTTTCAGAAATGTCATCATCGATTTGTTCCATGCTAAACATAGATTCAAAATCAGCAGTGGCAATACTTGATATAAACTGAAATGCTATCGACACAAAAAACAGCCCAACTGCAATCACTAATGCAATCCATCGTTTCATGTTCATATGTAATGTCCTCCATTCTTCTATTTATAGTATCAATAGTACAAGAAAAAATACCCATTTTCGAGTTTTGACAACTTCGGATTTGAGTATTTACATTTTCTCAGAAAGCACAAACCTTCTACCATGTAACCGTCTCCAAGATACCACGTATATTTAACGCACTTATAGGCACATTAAAAACGACGATTCATGAAGAAATAAGGAGGTATTATTTTGAGAAGAGGCAATAATCTTTCAAGTATGCAGGACCAAACGCAGCTTACGCAAGCACAGCAGTCTATCATGCACCTGCGAAATGCGATACATCAAGCACAAAGTCATCCAACCAATGAGGTGATGGGTCAGATCACACACGCAATGGAACGTGCCGAGAAATCGCTCGAGCAAGCAGAACAGGTTGCCGACAACGAAAGTGCTATAGGTTTAGCTCGTCAAGAGTTGGCACAACAAAAACAAGCTTTTCAGGATTTAAATCAAAATATGTAATTCGGTTTGTCAAAATAGAAAATGGGACCACCATAGTAGGCGGTCCCATCCATATTAAACTCTTTGAAATTTACAGTTTACTCTGTCGCAATCGGAATAAAAGCAGTCCACCACCAACTACCAGTAGTCCAAGACCTAGTAACATCAATTGATATACCCATGGTGTTGCGGTGTTCGGTAATTCATTTTCTTCGTCTGTGCTAGTACCCTCGTCATCGGTTGTATCATTGTCCATATCGCCGTTTCCACCATTATTATTGTCGTTTTCTCCACTGTCAGTATTATCGTTGTTGTCATCATTTTGCTCGTCATCGCTGTCTTCCTTACTGTCAACAGTAGCAAAAACACCATATGTGGAGAAATGAGCAGGGTGGATCATGATTTTCCCACTATCTACATGTCCGTTCTGCTTTTCCCATTTACTCGTTGATGGATTATAATAATATATGTCTACCTGGCTTTCTGTATAGCTATTCGTTTCATAGCCCATAACTAAAGTAAAATCATCAGAAAAACTTGTGTTAGCAGGGTAAACAAAGTTAAAGCTGAACGCTTTACCTGCGGATTCCATTCCATCCCCTGTTGTATTACCAGTCTTATCTGATACAGTCAATTTTGTTCCAAGTGGTAAATCAGATGGCGTCGTGATCACAACATTTGTCCCTCTGATTGTAACATTTTGATCTGCAAATACTTCCGTTTCAACATCAGGGTCTATCACTATATCTTCGTGATTCCATTTAAGTGGTTGTGTTACAGTCCCTGTATATTGCCCTTCATCAAATGCATAGGAAAGATCGGTTTCATATACTGTCAGGCCAGTCCATGTAACGTTTGGCGCTTGATATGTCCCACCATCATTTGGCATTATATTACCAACAATCGATCCATCCGCCAACATAATCTGATTTTCTAAAGTTAAAGACGTTTCTGTCGACTGCACTTCTTTTGCCGGTAATATGATTTCTTGATCAAAAGCATACAAATGATCTAATCGATTAATCAGACCTGTCACTTGTGATAAATCACTAACCGAGTTATAGCTTACATTTAGTATTTTTAAATTTTGTAAATCCTTTATTGGTGTAAGGTCAGTAATATTATTGCTGAACACCATCAATTCCACCAAATCTGTCATGTTACGTAAAAAGGTAAGATTACTAAGGTTTAAACCTGCTACATTCAACTCTTTTAACTGCGTTAAACCTTCTAGCACCGCTACACCAGCATCACCTAAATTTTCAAGATAGGCTATATTTAACGCTTCTAAGTGATCCAGACTTTCCAACGGCTGGATATCGGTAATTCCTTTGTTGTCTACAAGTGAAAGCTCCTCTAAATCTGTAAATACGGTGAATCGTGATAGATCAGTGATGTTATTGTCATTAAGACTAAGGTACGTTAAGTTAGGTAATTGGAAGATCGGCTGGATATCATCATCTTCAAATTGCTGTCTGTTCACGGTTAATTCAGTTAGATTTGTTAAACTACTGATCGGTGAAAGATCAGTGATATCTGTGTCCATAAGGTATAGGCTCGTTAAATTCGTCAAATTGCTTAAAGGTGTGAGATCATCAATTGGCGTTGCTTGGATTCTTAATTCAGTTAGGTTGGTCAGATTGTTTAGTGCTGTTAGCTTGCTAATCTGATTATGACCTATGTCTAGGGAGATTAAGTTAGTCAATCCACTTATCGCTGAAATATCATCAAGCATACTGCTGTCGATATTTAAGTGCTTCAAACTAGTTAGTCCACTTATTGGTGTAAGGTCATCGAACTGATTATAACTCAACGTCAGTTCCTCTAAATTAATTGCATATTGCAGTCCTTCCAAATCAGCTATATTCTCTCTAAAACCTCTAAGCTTCGTAAGTGATTCTAAGTCCACTTGTGTCGGTTCGTAGGATGTAGACTTTCCTAATTCAACATTAATTAATTGTCTTAATGCGTCATCTGGGATCAACGTCCTTTTGATCGGCTGTGTTACGGTTCCAGCGAAGTTTCCTTGTTCAAAAGTGAAGGACCTTTCTGTATCCGTAGCAGTTAATCCTGTCCATTCAATTTCTGGAGAATTGTAGGTTCCACCGTCACTTGGCGTAATATTGCCATCAACAACGCTACCGTCACTAGCAATGACTGGATTATCTATCGTCAATGAAGTGGCTGAATCTGCCAATACTTTATCAGGTAACGTGATTGTTTGCATTTCTGCATCGAAAGTTCCTAACAGGCTAATGACCGTGTCTATTTGTGATAAATCACTTACATTGTTACCTCTTATTGATAAGCTTTGTAGATTAGTAAAGTCTTTAATTGGTGTAAGATCTTTGACATTGTTAAAAGCTAAATCCAACATAGTTAAATTTGTTAAGTTGCTTAAAGGATTTATATCATTAATATCGACAGAACGTAACGACAAGTATTCTAGCTGGACGAAATTACTAAGTTGCGCGATATCAATATTATTATTTCCTTCTAAACTTAAGTAGGTTAATTGATTTAGGTTATTTAATGGTGTAATATCACTCAATCCAGAATTGTGTGCTATGCTCAACTCTTCTATGTTGACTAAACCGCTTAGTAGTGATATTTCTGTAATTTCATTTCCATTTAGAATAAGCTCCTCCAAATTGATCGCATGTTGTAGCCCTTCTAAATTTGAAATATCCCTACCAAAAGCAGTCAGTGTTGTAAGCGATTCTATATCTGCGATGGTAGGTTCATATGTGGCAGGTTCACCCAGCTCATCATTAATCGCTTCTTTTAAGCCAGTATCTGGAACTACTGCTGTAACGGCATCCGCTTTCGGTACCACTAGTCCAATCACTGCTACAAATAAGAGTACCATCAGTACAAAACTCTTTTTTATCATTAACACGTCTCCTTTGTATGGTTATTCCACAATCAAATCCAATTCTCATGTGTATGTACCATACTACCGTTAACGCTTACGCACGAACACTATACCCTGGTATACATTTTCACAGTGACGGGGTTACTGCCCCCCTTTATCTCACCTATTATTCCTTTCCAGAAATAAGTAACCTACCATTCCTAACAAGACTTGTTTATGAGGTGTCGGAATTTCATTACTTAATTCCACAATATCATTGTCGATATCCTTAAAAATATTAGTGTATTCATGTGGGAAATAACCGTTATAAAAATGCGCCCATGTATGCTGTTTTTCATCCTTCAATGTGAAATCACCTGAAAATCCATCTACGTTGACAGGTAAAATAACCTCGCCTTGCTCATTTCGTAATTCTCCATGTAATTTTATAAGGCTTTTAAATTCCTTTCGCACATATTCACCTAGAAATGTACGATTCTGATCATAGACAGCTATGATACTTTCCTTAAAGCCTTTACGTTTTAACGTCAACAACGTCTTATTGTCGTTTGAAATAAATGCAATTGTAATCGGAAACAAAGTGATCAGTGAACTTTGGTAAAGCAGGACAGGATATAACCACCAAGGAAGCTGAGCAGACTTAAACATCCCTATGTAATGTCCATTTTTCTCAAAGCAAAGCACCCTTGGGTTTAGTCCAGCATCTTTCTTTAATACAAGGTGATCTACATCCGTTATGGCTTTATCTGAATTGGGTATGGCGATTTCCTTTATCTTGTTATAATGTCGTCTACTAACAATAGCTAAAAAGAATAGAAATAAAGCTGGCATTAAGATGAGTGATGCCTCCATCCATTCCTGCCCTGTATCAGGTCTATCAAATATGATAAATCCAACAAACAAGACTGTAATTACTACAAATCCGACGTAAGCAAATTTTTCCCTTCGTTTATACATTGCTGCAATCAAACATTTCTCCCCCTAACAATGATAACTAGCCTATTTAGCTTAGTAATTAAGATTTTTTCCTTATAATAACATATAATTTACACGGTTCTTATGAATGACGGCACCTTTTCCTGTATAGTATTAAATGTAATACATATATGGAAAGGGGAAAAAGTATGAGAAGAATTATTCTATCGACAGAAAGCGGAGCAGACTTGCCACAGGACCTAGCAGAAAAGCATAATATTCAAATCGTTCCGATGCACATTATTATGGGTGAAAAGGATTATTTAGATGGCTCTTTACCCGTACAGGATATTTACGATCATTATGACCGCACAAAAAAAATACCTTCTACAACTTCAACAAATCCTCATGAGTATCATGATTTTTTCACCAAGATAAAAGCTGATTTTCCTGACTGCATTATCGTTCATATTGGTTATACGTCTAAAGCCTCTTCCTCCTTTCAACACGCAGTGATTGCTTCAGAGAATTTTGATAATCTTTTTCTCATTGATGCCCTGAACGTTACAGGTGGCCTTGCTGCGGTTGTGTTGTATGCTGCTAGCGTATTAGAAAAAGAGCCTACGATTCAGCCTGAACAATTGATAGAAAAAATTGAAGCAATCATTCCAAAATCAAAACTTGCTTTCGTTCCTGGTAGCTTAGAGTTTTTAAGAGCGGGTGGACGAGTTAGCAATGTCGCTTATCTCGGAGGTGCTTTGCTAAAGATAAAGCCTCGTATTGAATTGATTGATGGCAAACTCGTTTCAACAAAGAAATACCGTGGGAAAATGAGTAATGTTGCAGAAGCGCTGATCAAAGATTATTTCAATCAATATGACATTGATAGAGAACTTATTTACCTACAATACTCGATTGGATTGGATGAACAGATTATGGAGCGGATCGATGAATTAATAAAAGAATTTGGATTCAAAAATGTCCAATGGATGCAAGCTGGCGCAATGATTTCCACTCACGCCGGTCCTGGTGGGTTCGGAATTGCAGGATTAGAAGTTTAAGCTTCATCTACAATAAAAAAACAGGAGTGGATTTCACAGATGGAAACCCACTCCTTATCAGGTGACAAAATTAAATTAATGTCTCAATTTCACTTTCTTCTCTGAGAATTTCAATTTCAGCTGCAAGTTTACCTTGTTGCTTCTGCTGCATTAGTGCATCTCTAATTTGAGATTCAACTTCTTCTAATGCTGGAGCTTGATCACCTTGCTGATTCACAAGTTGATCATAATAATCTTGAATTTCTTGATCCGTTACTTCCACCGCTGGAAGTTCTTGCTCCATATATTTGTTAAGCTTAATTTCATAGGCAAGCTGATTTTGTAATGATTGCTCCGTTAATTCAAGCTCTGTTAATTGTTGCTGATATTGTTCGTCACTCTCAAATTGTGATTTAATCTGTGCTAGTCTGTCATCAATCTCGGAACTCGGAGCTTCAATTCCTACCTCTGCTGCTTCCTGCAGGAGTAACTCCTGTTCAATCAATCGGCTCAATGTCTGTTCTTGCAACTGGCTAGCGTCGCTCACATCTTGTCCATACTGCTGAAACATCATTAGCGTTTGGCTATACATATCATTATATTTACTACCAGTAATTTCTTCACCATTGACTGTAGCAACAACCTTATCCTCTGCTACTTTTTCTACCTCTGTAACATCTGAGGAGGTATCATCCGTATTTTGTGTGTTATCATCTGCGCTTTCTTCTTGCCCACTACAAGCTGCTAGAAGTAGACTTAAACTTACAGCAGCGACAATTAATAGTAATTTTTGTTTCATATTAATAACCCCTCTCTTTCCTTATTAAGTATACTTCACTAACAACTGTTCCTCAGTCAGAATCTGAATAAACATTTTTTGTTAGAATAGAAAAAGAGTTTTTCCATGATGGTTTATTGAGTGTGGAAATTAACTAAGTATGGGGAGACATTTGATTTAAAATAAAAATGCGTTAAAGTTAACTTTAATACTGGGGTTGTTTTTAGGTATGCATTACAAGACTTTAACCAAGGACGCTGCAAGGTGTAATTCATAGTGATTGATTATAAGAGGAAATTTCAGCTTCTTTAACATGATTTTTTTCATTAACACCCTATTATAGTTAAACGATTCTGTATTTTGTTCAAAAAAAGACTCCAGAATCAAGAAACCGTCCTCTTGATGGCTATTTGAACACTTCATCTTCTAATTTATTTACTCGTGATGATAAGGATTTCAGTTCCTTCTTTGACGCCGCTCCCGCTACATACGTTTCTATGACCACATTACTCATTTGCTTTGTTAGTATATCCAGCTTGTCATTTACTTGAGCAAATCCATTCCTCATTTCTACTCTAAGTGAATTCTGATCTTTTCGCATTTCTGACAGTTCTTCCTTAAACTCTGTGCGAATTCCTGTTAGTTCTTCCCTAAATTCAGTACGTATTCCTGTTAGCTCTTCTTTAAATTCTTTACGCATTCCAGTAAGTTCATGTTTAAAATCAGTCAACAGTTCTAATATTTGCTTTTCCATCTTGTTCACCTCCTTGTCCTCATTATAAATGAATGCTTTACCACTTACGAGATATAAGTTTTTTCTCAAGTTTGCAATCAAAAATAGACCCCTGCATAAAGGGTCTATTGTTCTTTACTTATCTTTTAACCAAGCAACAGACATTGTCCCATATCCTGTATGTACACCGGCAACTGGAACTAAAGCTTCCACCTTAATTTTGATATGGTCATGGAGCTTCTCCAATTCTTGTTTCCACTGATCCGCTGTCTCTTTCACACCTGCGTGCATGATACACAACTCAGTAAATTCTTTTTTCTCGACAGCTTCTTCAATGATTTGGAAAATCCTTCTTGTTGTTCGTTTTTTGCTGCGGATTTTTTCATCAACAACTACTTTGCCATCATCAAACTTTAACAACAAGTTAATATTAAGCAGGTTTGCAAACACGGTTTGAGTGGTGCTTACCCTCCCACTTCGTTTTAACTGTTCCAAACTTTCTGGCAGTAAGTACATTTCAGTTTTAGCAGGATACGTGCGTAACGTTTGCACAATTTCCTCGTACGTTTTTCCTTTTGATTGGAATTCAATGCCATTAGAAATCATTTTACCGAGTGCGTAGGAGCCGATTCTTGAATCGATGACTTCAACTGGAAAGTCAGCCAGTTCCGCTGCACTGATTGAACTTTGGTATGTACCGGTCAGTTCACTTGATGCATGAATCGCAATCCCGACATCGTATTCACCTTTTAGACGTTCGTATAATTCGACGAATTCTCCATAAGCAGGCTGACTCGTTTTTGCACCTTCGCCATGCTGTCTTAATAATTCATAAATCTCTTCTTTTGATATATCAATATCTTCTCGGTACGATATGCCATTTATATTTACAATCATCGGTAATACATGGATATTGTTTTCATCAATAAATGCTTGAGACAACCCACATGTGCTATCCGTTATCCAGGCAATTTTAGTCATTAAAATTTCCCCTTTATGCAATAGAAGTATTGTTACTTAATAGTAGTAGTTGCTACTGAATTTATCATGAACAACGTATTAATAATAGTGACAAACGTAATTATTTTTAACTATAATTTGAATTAGCTGTTAGCTTATACCTATATAATTTGTTTACTACTTTCCAATTATTCGTATATATATAGGCTTGACTGTTCTATTCTAGGACGACTTTCCCCTTTTTCTCCAAACAGATTTGTAACTAATTCGACAAACTTTATGAAATTACGAAGCAAAAATCTTTTCCCGGGAAATATGTCGTATACTGTCTAGCTATTATAATAGGGAAATATATAAGAAAAGCGCAGAGCGCCGCTCAGAAACGTAGCGACTGGAGCGAATCGACTAAAGATAAAGGAATCATGATGAGCTTGCGAATCAATGATGACTTATCGTAGGCGATTCGTGAAGTCGCCTAGTTTCTGGCGCTCGGAGCTAGACACGCACAAAAAAATCCAAAACACTCTATCACAAAAGGTTTTGGCTTTTTTTATAATCGACAGTTATCAGATTATATATCACTTTTTATCTTGCTCTTCCTTTCTATCCTTCATCATAAAAAAATTCAATGGTTGTTTAGACCCTGAAACCAACTTATAAAAATAGGCAGCTGTTACATGATATCCATCTTCCATTTTGTCTGAAAGGTGACTCGCTCGCTCAAAGATCGTCGCTCGAATATTGTCTAACTGCCTTAGTGCTTTTTGCATTAATGCCTCTTGGCTTTCCAACCGGTCTAGTACGTGATCATGATGCTTTTCTTGATGATTTATTTGATCTGCCATCTGTTTTTGTAAGGACAGCATTTCCATCATTTGCAGATTAATTTGCTGATAACTTTCTAACTTTTGTAGCACCGCCTGTGTTGATTGATCAATTTCAGTTAGCTGTGCTTGTGTATGCTTAGTCACATTCTCTCGGTCAACATTTTGTTCTTTTAATGCGTTTAATTGGTTATCCACATCCTGCCAACGCGTTGATTGCTTGAACTGATGTTGCTGCTGAAGCAATTGTAATTCATCAAATGATCTTGATAATGATTTGTTAATTCTTTGCTGTTCATCTAACAGCTCAGAAAGATAGTTAAGCCGAAAACTACTTTGATTTGATGCCTTTAAGTTAGCTTTCGTTTTATACAGTGTTGGATATTTGCCATTGTTAATAAATAAGCTCATTTTTAGCCTTCCCCCTTTTTGTTATTTTTCTAATATCCTATGCAATCATATGGGTACAGGGGACAGTTAACTTATAAATTCTTGGACTATATCAATTGGCCAATTTCATCATACAAACCTTTTAACAATATATCGTTTCCTAAGACTATTTGTTGCACAAAATAATATGCAATAATAGAATCATAGCTTACAAACAGAAAGGAGCGCTTTAAATGAAATATAGTTATATTTCCCATCTCTATTGTCCAAAATGCGAAACTACATATGATCACACAAAAGTGAATCAGCTCTGCGAGTGCGGAGCACCACTATTGGTGGCCTACGATTTAGAAGAGCTTTCTAAAAATTTAACCAAAGCCGAATTACTTGTTAGAACCGCTAGCCTTTGGCGTTACCATGAACTTTTACCAGTAGTAGACGAAGCCAATGTTGTCACATTAGGGGAGGGCATGACACCTTTATTGGATATGCCCTCAATCGGAGCTGATATGGATATTCCTAATCTATTCATGAAGGATGAGGGAATTATTCCGACTGGTTCCTTTAAAGCGCGCGGTGCAGCTGTTGGTGTATCCAAGGCCAAAGAACTAGGTGTGAAAGAATTAGCGATGCCTACGAATGGAAATGCAGGTGCAGCCTGGGGACTGTACTCTGCACGAGCAGGGCTGAAATCAACGATTGTCATGCCTGTTGATGCACCGAAAATAACGAGGAATGAAGTCGCCGTCTCAGGTGCCAATCTTCATATCATTAATGGATTAATTAGTGATGCTGGCAAGGTTGTTGGACAAGCCGTTAAGGAATATGAATTATTTGATGCTTCGACGTTAAAGGAACCATACCGAATTGAAGGAAAGAAAACAATGGGACTTGAGATTGCAGAGCAAATGGATTGGAAAATGCCTGACGTAATCCTCTATCCAACTGGCGGTGGTGTTGGTATTATCGGCATTTATAAAGCTTTAACAGAATTGAAAGAGCTTGGTTGGGTAGAAGGAAAACTCCCACGGTTAGTAGCTGTGCAAGCAGAAGGTTGCGCGCCAATCGTAAAAGCTTGGCAGGAAGGGAAACAGGAATCACTTTTCTGGGAAAACTCCTCAACGATTGCTTTTGGGATCAATGTACCAAAAGCAATCGGGGACTTCTTAGTCCTTGATGCGATTTATAAAACAGAGGGTTGTGCGATCGCAATTGAAGATGATGCAATATTACAAGAGCAAGAAAAGATCGCATCCATGGAAGGTGCGTTTGTTTGTCCTGAGGGCGCTGCGACCTTCGTAGCTGCACGTCGATTACGAAAATCAGGATGGATTGAAGACAATCAAGTTGTTGTCGCGTTAAATACAGGAATGGGTATTAAATATCCAGAAACTGTTTCGGTTGATGTGCCTGTAATTGAAAAAGGCGACAAAATATAACAAAAATCAATCCCCGATGTAAACGTCCATCGGGGATTTTTTTAATTTATTCGGCTTTATCCGCCGCTAATAAAAGACTGCCGGTAATTCCAGCATTATCCTCTAAGCCTGGTGGAACAATATAATCTTCCAGTGCCGGCGTTTCAACATAATGATGTAACAGCTTTTCGAACTGCTCACGAACGAGCGGAAAAAGCTGCTGCTGCTTCATCACGCCACCACCTAGAATAATCACGTCCGGTCTTAGAATTAACGTATAATTCATAAGTGCTTGCGCCAAATAATAGGCTTCCATCTCCCACACTTTTGCATTATCAGCCAATTCATGGCCTTTTTTATGGTACCTACCTTCAATCGCTGGCCCTGCCGCTACTCCTTCCAAACAATTACCATGATATGGACAAGTACCTGCGTAATCATCTTCAGGATGAATTTTGACTAGAATATGCCCCATTTCCGGATGACCAAAACCTTCTAGCACTTCTCCATTAACGACAGCTCCACCTCCAATGCCTGTACCTACCGTTAAATAAATACAGGAGCTGCTTCCTTTGGCGTTGCCTTTTTTCGTTTCTCCATAAGCCGCTGCATTCACATCTGTCGTCCATGCGACAGGTACGTGATAACGATCTTTAATCGCGCCAAGGAAATCATAGTTGTTCCAGCCTTTTTTCGGAGTAGATGTTACGTAACCGTATGTATCCGAATTTTTATTTACATCAATAGGTCCAAAAGAGCCAATCCCGATTGCCTTTAACTTGTATTGGTCAAAAAATGCAAACACGTGCTCCAACGTCTCTGTCGGCGTTGTTGTTGGAAAACTAACCCTTTCTACTATTTGAAACTGCTCATCGCTGACAGCACAAACAAATTTGGTTCCGCCTGCTTCTATTCCACCATAATACATAAGAAATCCTCCTACTAATTTGTTACGTCGCTTTATTAATTGTCCTATGTAAACTTTACCATCGTTAGCAGAAATGGAAAAGAATGATTTTACGCAATCCCAAAATTAAAGTAATAGCAAGCAAGTAAACAAGTCCATTCAAACTTTGTACAGTCGTCAACTAACTTGTTAGAACTTCTGATAAAGCTGGCATTTATTTTTTTCTTGGCGATAATATATTCTATTATCAGTGAACACTCTCCACCTAAATCTAAGATTTTGAAGAGGAATTCTCGCCTGTTTTTGTTGAAAGCATAGTACACTATCATTTAAAAGCATGTAAGCGTTACACACAAATTGAGGAGTGATGAAGCATGAAACATAGAAAACGGACAATAACAGTGAATCAGATTGGTTACCCACTAGCAGCAAAGAAAGTAGCAGTTTTTACTGAACCTAACCGCTCTTTTCAAGTAATCAATCAAGCTGGGAAAATCGTTTATAAAGGTGAACTGAGCACGCCACTTAAAGATAACAATAGTGGTATGATCATCCGCAAAGGGGATTTTACTGAATTAACTAAACCTGGTACATATCAAGTGAAAAGTGGATCCGCTACCTCTGCGTGGTTTGAAATTTCAGAGGCACCTTACCAAACACTTCATCACGGATTATTGAAGGCATTTTATTTATTTCGCTGTGGAATCGATTTGGAAGAAAAACTTGCTGGGCCTTGGAAGCATAGCGCTTGCCATACCGCAGAAGGTATCGTCTACGGCGAACCAGACCGCAAGCTCGTTAGCAGTGGTGGATGGCATGATGCTGGTGATTATGGTAAATATACCGTGGCAGCAGCTAAAGCAATTGCCGACCTACTTCTCGCTTATGACATGTATCCAGACGCTTTTACAAGACCGATCCCTATTCCAGAAACGGACAACCACACCCCTGATGTGTTACATGAATGCCGCTATGAATTAGCATGGTTATTTAAAATGCAAGATAATCGATCTGGTGGTGTTTTTCATAAGCTGACCACTCTTCAGTTTCCTGGCCTAGACGTGATGCCAGAGGCTGACAAGGCTGATTTATACTTTTCACCGATTTCCGCCACAGCTACAGCTTCCTTTGCAGCAATTATGGCCATGGCAGCACGTGTATACAAGCCATTTGATGCTATATTCTCGGAGAACTGTTTACGTGCAGCACAGTTTGCGGATGACTGGCTAGCAAAAAACTCCAATGTTGCTGGCTTTAAAAACCCTCCTGAAATCAGCACAGGAGAATATGGTGACAGCCAAGACATTGATGAACGCTATTGGGCGATGGCTGAATTGTATCGTACTACTGGTGACCAACAATACCATGAACGTTTCATACAAATCGCCAAGCAATCATTTAATAAATATGAATTAGGCTGGACCGATGTTGGTGGATATGGAACACTAGCTTATTTGTTGCATGGTCAATCAAATGCCGATGATTCCCTGTTTGAATCATTAAAGACTGGCTTGATCGAGGAGGCAGATAAGCTAGTAGCACAAAGTAATCGTGATGGATATTTAATTTCTTTACAAGAAAATCAATATATATGGGGCAGTAATATGCTTGTGATGAACCATGCAATGACCTTATTATTCGCCTACCATTTTACTGGTGATACAACTTTTGAGGCAAGCGCGCTAGAGCACCTCCATTACATTATCGGTCGAAATGTCCATGACCTTAGCTTTGTTACTGGTTTTGGTGACCACCGTGTTATGAATCACCACCACCGACCATCAGTGGCAGATAACGTGATTGAACCCGTCCCCGGTCTCGTTTCAGGCGGGCCAAACAAAAAATTACAAGATGAATATGTGAAAAAACATTTACAAGGTAGAGCACCTGCTCAATGTTTTGTTGATCATCAAGACAGTTACTCAACGAACGAAGTCACCATTTATTGGAATTCACCGACTGTGTTTGTTGTATCTCATTGGGTTAAACCAAAATAGTATTTTTATCAATAGTACTGTCAATGTAACTTGTTATGTGTGATCTTCATCGTTATCATTATTATACGGGTGATGTGAACAAAAACATTATAATAAACAAATATTACCAAAACCCTTCCTATCATAGGCGCACACTATATTTTTATCTAATCGAAAACAAATCTTACATTTATTTTTAAAAGGAAAAGCATTCCCTATATCTTTTTTATTTTTTATGTGTTATAGTTAATTCAATTATTGTTGTTCGGAAATTCGTAATGATAGCAGAAATAACTAAGAGGTAATTTTTGTCTTGAATGAGTATGAGAGCAAGGATAGTAATTTTATTGTGCAATAAGCACTAGGAGGCAACACAAATGAACACAGGTAAAGTAAAATGGTTTAACGCAGACAAAGGTTTCGGTTTCATCGAAGTAGAAGGTGGAGACGACGTATTCGTACACTTCTCAGCTATTCAAGGCGAAGGTTTCAAAACATTAGAAGAAGGTCAAACTGTTACTTTCGGTATCGAAGACGGACAACGTGGACCACAAGCTACTAATGTAGAAAAAGCATAAATTGCTCTTAAAAAAGGTTCTTCCCCTAATACGGGAAGAGCTTTTTATTTTGCATTATAATAATTTTTGTATTTTTAAACAAAATAACAAGTAAAAGAAGCAGGTGACTTGCATGATTGAAATAAAGACTTCTACATTAAGTGACGGAGAGTTCAATAGAGGTGTATTCGCTATCGAGGATATAGAAAAAGGTGCGTTGATCCATGAAGCACCGGTTATCTCTTATCCAAACGAGCAGCATGTACATATTGAAAAAACGTTGCTTGCTGATTACGCATTTGAATATGGAGAGAACCATACAGCAATTTTGTTAGGCTATGGCATGTTGTTTAATCATTCCTATACACCAAATGCCGAGTATGAAATTAGTTTCTCTGACCATACCTTTAAATTTTTTGCTTACACTGATATAAAAGCTGGCGAAGAAATATTAATTAATTATAATGGTGATGTCGATATTGATGATCCTTTATGGTTCAATGAGTAATCAAGGGACATTAGGCGAAAAAAACGATAGGATCGGTGCATTTTAGCTTTCCTATCGTTTTTTGTGTTTCATCCAGCTATTTGGAATAAAGGTTAGCCTTTAAATGCTACATTGACTATTCTTCCATTTGTTCATCTTGTTCCTCAAAAACGATCTCCCACTTAGATTTTATATCATGCAAAAAGGTATTATTCAGATATACAATAACTTGCTAAAACTCCGGATAAGCATTGAGATAACAGTTCCTTTATTTGTATAATTTAAAAGGGTGTATCATGAATAATCTATCGGTGCAACCCTCTCTGTGTTTGTAAGATAATGTATGAAACTTTTGCTTCAATCTAATCGTATGAATATATATAGCATGTTCAAAGCAGTAAGAAGGTCGAGACGGTGAAGTCCCTTAGAAGCTACATGTACGCTACTTGAGGACCCGGAAAAACAATAACTCTAGAGTTCATCGCTGATCATTTAGCTCTTTTTTGAACGGCCTCTTATAATGAAAACATTACGCTTTATTTTAAAAGGAGAGATCACATGGGAAGTATATTGCTGTTTTCTGCTATCGTAGCACTTGCATCTGCACTTGTTATTTTACCCATTACGAATAGCAAAAAGGATAAAAAAAACAATCGCAAAGGGCCGTTAATTACTACACTAATTCTATTATTTCCACTAATTTTCGGATTCTACTACTTAACTAATCTCGATCGAAATTTCACGTCTTTGTGGCCACTGTTAATTGCTGTAACCGCGACTGGCGCTGTATTTGCTCGAGGGATGGAAAGAATCGTTAAGACCTGTCTGCTCATCGCCAGCATACTCGTTGCTATTTACATTCTTGCCGCACCGATTTTCAATGCAGATGAAAAGTATGAGCGTGCCAATATGGATGAGCAAACAGAAATTACTGCGTTTGATGAAACAAAGACACCCGCAAGTGTTCCACCGCAGTTCGCGCGTAACAAAATGAAAAAATCATTCGGTCAAGTACCAAACACAAGCTATTATGAATTAGGTAATTTGCAAATTCAAAAGGTAAACGGCGAGTATGTTTACATTGCACCTGTTGAATTTTCTGGTTTATTCAAATGGATCAAAGGAAACCAAACGCCAGGGTATTTTACGATGAGTGCAACGGATTCATCCGCTAACCCTAAATTCATCGATGAATCAATGAGCTATACACCATCTTCTTTCTTTAATAAAAATATAGAACGCCATATTCGTATGGCCTATCCGAATCGAATTTTTTATGGAAGTGTACAGCTAGAAGTAAATGATGAAGGAAAACCATATTATATTCGTACGTACGGTGAATTTATCTCGGCACGTAATGGTTTTGATCCCCTGGGGATTGTCATGGTTGACCCAACGAGTGGAAGTACAGAGGATTATCCAATTAGTGAAATTCCAGCATTTATCGATGGAGCAATTTCACCTGAGTCTGTCAGCCTTCACAACAGCTATTTCGGTAATTACATTAACGGATTCTGGAATAGTGTATTTGGAAAATCAGATGTGAAGCTTCCTTCTGATGAGGGAACAGAGGCAAACGTTAGTCCGGTTTTTGACGAAAACGGTGATATGTATTATTTTACTGATTTTACAAGCCCGAAAGAAGGCGTTGATTCGATGCTTGGCTATGCGTTAACCAACTCCAGAACTGGTGAGGCCACGTACTATACGGGCAACCTAGAGAATTCTTATATGGATTCTCGAGGTGCGCTTGATATTATTGAGAAGAAATTCATTGAAAAAGAATGGAATGGCGAAATGCCAATTTTGTATAACTTCTACGGTGAAGCGAGCTGGCTTGTCCCAGTACTTGATTCAAATGGATTTTTGCAAAATTACTTTATCGTTTCCGCAGCAAACCCGGAAATTTCTGCCTATGCAGACACGCCAAATGCAGCATTAAAAAGCTATAAAACTGCATTACAGCGCGGTGGTGGAAGTGTCGACGGCAACTCAGCAGCAGATGAAAAACAGGTAACCGGAACGGTCGTCCGCGTCTATAAGGAAAAATCTGATCCGTACACGATTGTGTCATTCTTACTGGATAACGGCAACAGTTATATCGTGTCATCCGAAACATATCCACTCGCCATCTACATCCAAGAAGGCGACACAGTAGATGTTACGTTCCTAGATACAGGCGAAATGTTCTTACCGGTGAAAGAAATTGAAATTGAAGGTTTGAGGTAAATGTAAAAAGATAGTACCCCATAGTTCGGGGTACTATCTTTATTAGTTTAGGGCAAGTGTTGGCCAGGAGCTTGTTTGGTGCAATTATGCATTGGTGTGGTGCAATTATGCGTTGGTGTGGTGCAATTATCCCGCCGTGTGGCGCAATTGTGCGCTGGTGTGGTGCAATTATCCCGCCGTGTGGTGCAATCGTCGGCTTTTGTGGTGCAATTGCCTCCCAAACTGTGTCTCCAATCCATCCACTCAGCATCTTACCAAGCACACCATTCTTTATTTCCGAAAAGCCGTCAATTTTAAAACGCTTTCAATAAATTCATCGAATGATGCAAAGTGACTGTTCCGCTGGTGGTACCATTTTCTTACTGTTTCTACTAACCAAAAAGGAACAGATTTGCCATCAATAAGATGATAATATTGGTAAGCTTTCTTCGTATGCTCCCAACGATAATCATTGCCTGGCTGCACATATTCAGATACGTCAATAATTTTTGCTCTACCATTTTGCAGTAATATATTTTTTAGATGAATGTCACGGGGATTTAATGATCTCTGCCTGGCGTATTCTCTCGCCTCATCGACATCCTGAACAACCTGTTGTGGGATATGTATACCTTGCAGGAGACAGTCGAATAAGGTTGTTCCTTGCTCAAAGCTTAGAACGAGGTATTGATCATTAGCAGCATAACATGTTGGAAAAAATGGGGATTCTCCCAGTCTTCGATAAACCTCTGCCTCTACTTTAATCTTATCGGTTTTATCCGCAGCATAGATCTTAAATGCATAGACTGGTGTATGAATATATTGAAAAACAGCTGCATCGGTACCAACCCCAACACACCTGAGGTTTGGCGAACTACCATGAATGGTCACAGGCTGATTATTTGGATTAGAAGTAATCGAAATTTCCGATAGGCTTGGTATCGCATCTTCCCAGTCAGATTTCATATTCACTTCCCCTTTAATTATATTTATCATAGCTTAACAGAAAACCTAGTAAAGTAATAGATATTCACTTGTATGTTAATTAATGCCAACTTTTTTAGAAGAAAAGAGCCCCATCATTAAGAAAGGACTCTATTACTATACTAGTTAATCTTCATAAGGACCGTATGGCTGAGCCCAATTGCCTCCTGGGCCTGGTAGTGGGCCTTCAAAGTTTGGCGGGTATGGCTGCTGGTTCCAATTGCCTCCGCCTGGGCCTGGTAAATGTCCTTCAAAATTTGGTGGGTACGGTTGCTGGTTCCAGTTACCCCCGCCTGGGCCTGGTAATGGTCCTTCTAAGTTTGGTGGGTACGGTTGCTGGTTCCAGTTACCCCCGCCTGGACCTGGTAATGGTCCTTCTAAGTTCGGCGGGTACGGTTGCTGATTCCAATTGCCTCCGCCTGGACCTGGTAATGGTCCCTCAAAGTTTGGCGGGTATGGTTGCTGATTCCAGTTACCTCCGTCTGGGCCTGGTAATGGTCCCTCGAAGTTTGGCGGGTATGGTTGCTGATTCCAGTTACCTCCGCCTGGGCCTGGGCCTGGTCCCTCGAAGTTTGGCGGGTATGGTTGCTGATTCCAATTGCCTCCACCTGGGCCTGGTAATGGGCCTTCGAAGTTTGGCTGCTGATTCCAGTTTGGATAGCTTCCCTGCGGATAACCTGTATATCTATTTTGGTTCATGTACGCTAAAACCTCCTCAAATTGTCTACACGTTACCATATGTCACGATATTGGGTTCCGCAACCACCTAGTGAAAGTTTGGGTTAACACCTATAAAGTGCAATTATACGAAGTTGTGGTGCAATTAACCGCATGTATGGTGCAATTGTTCTAACGTCTGGTGCAATTATCCCAAAACGTGGTGCAATTCCGTCCACCTATGGTGCAATCACGCCCCACTCCCTCATCCTCGCCAGCCACCTATCTCGACAATCACAACCTCATCCCACACAAAAGGCTCCGGTAATATACCCCGGAGCCCTCGCTTTAATTCATTACCCACTTATCTTTCAGGAACAACACTCGACCAATGATAAAGACAACAATCATGCAAATCAGGTTACTAGCTAATGTAATCAATACGTGTTGGAAATCAACAACGCCAAACAACAATTCTTTTAATAAACTAAATAGATTTAACAAAGGTATTGCGAAATGCTGAAAGGCTAACTCATTTACACCCATTGTTGATACGATAAATGTCGGGAACATTGCTAGCATCATGATTGGTGTGCTGTAGCTTTGTGCTTCCTTGACTGTTTTCCCGATGATGCTCGTTAGCATGAGCATTGACGCCACAAACATCGCGTACATAACGGATACAAGAAGTGCAACTCCAACGATAAGCAGTGCATTATCACCAAAGGAGATTGATTTTTTTAGGTTTTCTGTTAAAAAGGCAATCTCTAACGACACGACAATTAGCGTAATGATTCCTGTTATTGCTCCAATCGATGAAATGGTCATCCATTTAGCACCTAACATTGTTGCGCGATTTACTGGTGTCATCAGCAAAGCTTCCATCGTTTTCTTTTCTTTTTCCCCAGCAAATAAGTCTGCTGCTGCAGGACCAGCGCCAACCCCAATAGACAGTGCCAATATTAGTGGTACTAACATTGCTAGCAAACCAATACCAGGTGATTCTTCAGCTATTTCCTTTTGTTCAAGTGCAAATGGTTGAACGAGCTGCGGATCAGCTCCTTGTGCCTCTAGTCTTTCCGCGATCGTAGATTTTTCATATGTTCCAAGTGCAGCTCTAACCATACTCATTAAATTGTCTGAGTTTTGACTATTTGAATCGCCTATGATCGTTACAGCTGCTTGTTGGCCCGATGCGACAGCTTCTGAGAAGTTAGTTGACAATAACACTGCCGCGTGTGCTTCCCCGTCTTGCACTGCCTTCTCTGGGTCAGCTACGTTTAATAGTTCAACATTTTCATATTCTGTAAAAATTGCCATCTCTGCTTCGGTCGTTGATTCGTCCACTGCAAGTGTTAACAGCTTTTCCTCCCCTTCCGAAATCATCTGCTCATAAAAAAGAGTTAATCCTGTCATCATAACAATCGGTAATAATACGGTTAATAATAGTGTTCGGCGGTCTCTGAAGCTGTCTTTCATTTCTTTGATATATATTTTAAGAAGCATGGTATTCGCTCCCCCTCACTAATTTACTCATAAAGATATAGTTTAAATCATTACTGCCTTCTGTTTTATAAAGAGCATCCAAATCGCCATGGTAGACGAGCTCTCCCTTATGCATCATCGCAACTGAATCACAAAGCGTTGATACTTCTTCCATAATGTGACTAGAAAATACAATCGTTTTTCCATCCTGTTTAAGTTGGTGAATGAACTGGCGAAAGATATTGGATGATGTGATATCTAAACCGGTCGTTGGTTCATCGAACAAAATAATATCTGGATTATGAATTAACGTTCGAGCAATCGCTACCTTCTGGCGCATCCCTTTAGAAAAACCACCAACCTTACGATTCAAGTAATCTCGCATGCCAAACATAGTAGCTAAATCATCAATCCGCACCTTTGTTTCATGCTTACTTAGTCCGTACATTGCTGCGAAATATTCTAGATTTTCTCTCGCAGTCAAGCGATTATATAAGCCGGTTTCACCACCAAAAAGTACACCGATTCTTTTCTTAATTTCATCCGGCTGTTTCGTGGTATCGTATCCTTCGACTGTGATCGATCCTTCCGTTGGTGTTAACAGTGTTGCAATCGATCGTAGCAACGTCGTTTTGCCAGCACCGTTCTCCCCTAGCAGGCCGACAACTTGACCTTTTTCCACCGTAAAACTGACATGCTTTAATGCTGTAACAAATACTTTTTTATCTTGAAACTTTTTTGTTACCTGTTTGATTTCTATCATTACTTTCACCTCTCTGTGTTATATCTTGATTTCATCATACAAAGATTTCTTAAGGAAATCTCTACTCATGTCGTAAAAGTTCCACTTGATGTCGCGAAAAGGTATTTTTATAGAATTTTTCAATAAATGACGTATGGTGATGGAGAAAACTGTATAATGGACGAGGGATAATTTCAGAAATTGGTTGAGGTGAGAAACATGAAGATCGGTATTGTGGATGATCGAGCAATTGATCTAGATAAACTTTATGGCATCGTTACAAATATACCGAATGTAGAAGTTATTTTCTCCACTACATCTGCGGAAGAAGCGTATGCACAAATCAAGAAAGAAACAATCAATTTATTAATTGCCGATATAGAGATGCCTAATTTATCGGGCTATGAACTTGCTGATATTATTCATTCACACGCATTGAACATTTCAGTTATTTTTGTTACAGCCAATAGCGGCTTTGCTGTCCATGCATTTGAATTAAATGTCCATGATTATATTATGAAGCCATACCCAAAAGACCGATTAATTACTTCCATCACACGGTTAATGGAAAAATCGAACACAGCTGAAATTGCAGGTAGACTGTACATTAAACAGAAATCAGATATACATATCATTTTAAAAAAGGATATCGTTTTTATCGAAAGATCCGGGCGCTCAACGACGATTTTCACTCGCTCTGGTCCAATAAAAACGTATCAAACACTTAATGAACTAGAAGGAGAATTAAGAGAACGGGATTTCTTGCGGTCTCATCGCTCCTTTATTATTAACATCCACTTTGTAAAAAGCTTCTCGCTTTATGCAAAGAACTCGTACATCGTCACGTTCGAAGGCTTAAAGGAGCAAGCGATGATTACAAAGGATAAAGTTGAATTTTTACAACACAATTACTTTTAAAAGGTGGAACTATATTGAAACAAAGTCTTGGTTATTGGGGAATAATTACTGTTTTAGGAATGCTTCACATGTACGCTCTTCAATTGTTGATTCCTATGAACATCCCTATTTATCTTTCTAGTTTGCTACCAATTGCCGTTGTTTACATTTTGTATAAACGAACAATCCCGCGTATCGATTCTCTAGGTTTGCAATGGAATGGCATGTTGTTCGGTGTGCAGGTGTTGCTCTTAGGATGTTACCTGTTTATAGTGCCGTTGTTAGGCTACTTGCTACTTGCTGTGGTTTTTGTCTGCATCGAAGTAGTACGTGTCCAACTAGCAAGTAGATTAGCTTCACTTACGCAAGAGTTGGAAATATTTGAACAAGAGCGTGCACAGTTTAATGAAACATTTCGTATTGTCCGTAGTGAACGCCATGATTTTCTAAAGCATGTAGCTGCGATTCATTTTATGCTGGACAACGAGAAGCATCTCGAGGCGAAAACGTATTTAGATGATTTGGTAGATGGATATGAAGAAACAAACTTATCAATCAAAGGGGAGCATGGAGCTGTTGCCGGTATTTTGCATCAAATGTATGGACGTGCCAGCGCCTTAGGCATAAGCACTTTTTACGATTTTGATGTGCCGCTATCATCATTACCTTTGTCTGATAAGCATATCGTCACACTAGTAGGTAATTTACTTTCTAATAGCATTGATGCGTGCCAACAGTGGCAAGAGCAACATGATGCCCAAGCCCAAATTACTTTACAGTTTTATAAACGCAGTGGCTTATATCTATTAACCTGTCAAAATAATAGTTTACCGATACCAACGGACATATTAGACCGTCTATTTGTTGATTACGGCAAGTCAACCAAGTCCGGTGACCACCAAGGTCTCGGCACCAAAAAAATCGATGATATCGTAATTGATTATCAAGGATTCTTAGATTTTATATATAAAGACGAATCATTTACCGTGAAAATTAAATTCCCAGCGATCGTGTAAAAGAAATAGATAGCGCTTAGAAACGCTGACACCATAACCGGGAGTTGGAATGGAAGGAGGACTTACCGATGAGAGAAATCACCTTAGCAAATGGAAAAACCGTAGAAGTGGAATGTTTGAGCTGTGCATTAACGAGTGGTCTGATCGAGCCGGAAGGTGGTGTTGTGCTTGAGACGGAATATTTTCACGCTCATCAAGATGTTGCCTATCCAATAAAGGGTCTTATCATTTTAGCTTCGAAACGGCATATTATCTGCATAGACGAATTAACAGAAGAAGAAAGGTTAGATTATATAAACGTTCTAACAAAAATAAGGAAGGCACAACGGGACGTGCTAGGCATAGAATATGTTTATTATTTTTATAATGAAGACACCACACATCATTTCCACACCTGGATGGTGCCAAGATATGAATGGATGCACGAATTTGGTCGTTCCGTTGAATCGGTTAGACCTACGCTGCTTCACGCTCGAAATCATATGAATAGCAAAGAAAACATGCAAGAAGTTATTGCTGCGATTCGTGCTTTAACGATTGAATTAAATAAATTATAAGCAAAAGGAGCATCGAGTTGCTTTGATGCTCCTTTGCACATGCAGTATTCTAATAATGGAACTACTTACTGCTACATTCTGCACAACATACTTTTCATAATCCTTTAAGCATTTTCCTGCTTTAACGCATCAATTATATTTTCCTTCTTCACCTTCTGTATCGAGTAAAGCATCGCTGCACCAACAATCACAAAGATTGCAACAACCACATACAAGATACTAATCCACGGCAGTTCGAATGCGTATTCAAACGTATTTTGCATCGACTTGTGAATCAGGAACATAACACCGATGCTTAGTGGTAATCCGTATAATAGTGCCTTTACACCGTAAAAAATACTCTCGTAATTAATCATTTTGTTAAAGCCTTTTGGCGTCATCCCGACCGATTTGAGCATAGCGAATTCTCTTCTTCTCAATGAGATACTCGTTGAAATCGTATTAAAAATGTTGGCGATCGATATACCCGTAATTAACACGATAAATCCGTATGTGAATACTGACATTAACAATAAGATTTGTTCTTCCTGTTGGCGAGCTTGGTAGACGTTATAAGCAAAATAATTACTATCCATCGTTTCTTCCAATTGTTCTTGTGTCTTGATTGGATCTGATGATTTAAAGTAGCCATATGTTCCTAAATTTGCCTTTATTGATTCTGGATAAATGTGATCCATCACTTGTTCTGAGACAATAATAATTATTCCACCTAAACCGGGAGAAGTGATGCCAACAGGATAATCATCCGTGATGCCCGCAACTTCTACATCCTCCATCTCCAAGTGCTCCTCTGTCTCCCAATTTTCAGCAAAGACATCAAGACTTTGACCAACCTTGGCATGTATTGCCTTCGTATTAACTAACTTTTTAGTCTCGTAATCTTCATATTCAATCGTATCAATAACTATTGCCCTTGGTTGTTCTGGATCCTGCAGTTTTGCTACATCGACGCCAACCGAATTCGCATAGGCAGCTAAGCTAGCTTCATCCAGGGCATTTATATAAAGCGAATATTTTATACTGCTATCTTTTTGTGCCTCCGTATTGTCTTCTGCTTGTATGATGTTAACCCATTCTTCTCCTGCGGCTTCCTGATCAATCCAAGCGTAAGCTTCACCTTTTTTAACTAGATTATATTCGGTTATATGATCAAGCTGGGCAAACTTTGTTAGCTCTTCCATATTGGTCGATCCATTACCTTCAGCTCCTACTTGAATATCATAATCGATGCCATCTTGTGACATAACTAATGATCTTCTCACGTTATCGGTAAAAAACGACACGGTTAAGAATAATAAAATGCTGATTACAAGTGAGAACACGGTTATTTGATATCTACGCTTATTTCTTTTTAAATTTTTCAAACCAAATTCTGCTTCAATTCCGAAAAGCTTACGCACGAGTTTAGACGTTTTAACTTTTTTACCAGTCAGCTTTACATCCTGCGATTGACGTATCGCATCGATAGCTGAAATTTTCGAAGCTTTTCTAGCAGGCATATACGTTGATATAAAAATAGTTAGCAAGGATACACCACAGGCTGCAAGAATTGATACTGGTGTGACCGTTAATTGAAGCCCTTGTGCAATCCCAAATACCCCTTTGATTGCCGAGTTGATCAATAAGAATGTGATTCCCATCCCTGCAAGGCCAGCAATGATTCCGATTGGGATACTAATACTCCCGATAACTACCCCTTCAAAAAGAACCGAATTTCGCTTTTGCCTTTTCGTTGCACCAACGCTTGATAGCATGCCTAAATGGCGCGCACGCTCCGATACACTAATCGCAAAAGCATTATAAATCAGTGCCACAGAACCGACGACAATTACACCCATAATAATTGCAACTAACGAAAACAACGTTGTCCTTAAGCCATCATTTTTTGTTACCCCATAATAGCGAAGTAGCTCACTATTAAAAGTAACCGATGAAATCTTGTTTTCAGCGACTAATTGATCCGCATGATTATAAAGTCCACTATTTACCTTATTTAGCACGATGGAAGCATTCACCCGATTATCTGCACTTACCGTACTTTCATCGATATAGCTAATAATCGTATAGCCTGGTGCCCATGTTGGCTCCCACGTTGGACGCTCGATGAAACCAACAACAGTATACGTCTCTTCAGATGTGTTCACGAGCGTTTCCGCAACTTCCTCACCATTTGTTTGTAATGAGGTCGATTGTCCAATAGTAGGAACATCTGGTGGCATGTCTTGATACTCTCTGTCACCTACCGCAAGCGTCATTTGACTACCAAGCTCGTATGTTACCCCCGCATCTGATTCAATGTGCTCAGGTAGCACCACTTCGTTAGGTGACTCAGGAAAACGCCCTTCTGATAATGTAATAGGGAAATTTTCAAATCCTTGCTTGTCGTATCCTTTTACAAAAACATACGGCTTGTAATCATTTTCTGATCCTTCTAGCAAGGCATAGCCACGGTCCTGGGTGAGCACGACTGATTTTGTAGCATCATCATTCTGAACTGCTGCTAGCTGTTCCTCGTCCAAATTTTTATATAGAACATGCCATTCCCCTTGCTCTGCAATTACTTGTCTTTTCAGTAAATCTAAAAAAGAAACCCCGAGCGTAGCAACTGCAGTAATCATCGCTACCGAAATAATAACCCCTACAATCGTAACGAGTGTGCGCCGTTTATTTTCTTTCAAATGCCTTATGGTTAGCTTGTTAACGATGTTCATGGATGGATCACCTCGTCCTTAGCAACCCTTCCATCCTCGATTGATATCACTCTGTCTGCTTGTAGTGCGATTCGCTCATCATGTGTAATCACAATTAACGTTTGATTATAAGTTTTATTAAACATTTTTAATAGATCCATAATTTCCGTACTGTTTTTACTGTCAAGGTTTCCAGTCGGTTCGTCTGCCAGCATGATCGACGGGTTACTAATTAGTGCGCGACCAATCGATACACGTTGCTGCTGCCCACCGGAAAGCTGATTCGGCAAGTGGTTTAAACGATCGTTTAAACCTAAAGTTTTCACAATATTGTTAAACTGCTTTCGATCAACTTTATGCTCATCAAGTAGTAATGGCAAGGTAATATTTTCTTCAACCGTTAGCACTGGAATTAGATTATAAAACTGATAGATCAAGCCAATTTGACGACGTCTAAAGATCGCAAGCTGTGTTTCATTTAACTGGTACATATCAGTGTTATCGACAAGCACTTTGCCGTTAGTTGGACGGTCCACGCCACCAAGCATATGAAGCAGTGTTGATTTTCCTGAGCCCGATGGACCGATAATAACAACAAATTCCCCTTTTTTGACGGTGAAAGACACGTCATCCAATGCCTTTACAGCCGTTTCACCATTTCCGTACACTTTAGACAGATGTTCGATTTTTAATATGTCCATGTGAAAACCTCCATATTTTTGATTATCTTTAGTTTATCTGTCTAAAATGACTATCAAGTGACTTTAAAGTGACAGTTTAGTCACTTAAGTGACTCATCCTTACTTGATGACTGTATTGCAAATTCTTGAGAAAAGTTCAATTTCAAATTACCTGCTTATAAAACTTAATCCGAAACTCTGTACCCTTTCCCTCTTCACTGCGTACCTCAATATCGCCATTTTGACTTTTAATGATCGTATAAGCAAGCGCCAGGCCGATGCCGATACTTTCATCACTTGCATTTTTTCCTTTATAAAATCGTTTAAATATATAGAGGAGATCTTCTTTAGGGATGCCTTTGCCGTTATCTTGTATCACAAGTTCTGTGTACAAAGGATTCTCGCTATACTTCAAACTTAGTGTTCCAGCTTCTGGCGTATGTTCCACACAATTTTTTAATATATTGATCAAAGCCTCCGCTGTCCAGTTCAAATCACCTAAGAATGCAACGGTATCTTCCCCTTTTATTTCAAGTGCCTGCGTTTTGATATCTATCGGAATTAAAACAGGCTCAACAGCTTTTTGGATGAGGTCTTTAACTAAAATGCGATCTTTCTTAAAATGTACCGTTCCAGCATCGATTTTAGAAAGTTTTAGTAAGGAAGAAACGAGCCACTCGATTCTTTCTAACTGGACACGGATGTTGCGGGTGAATTCGCTTCGTTTTGCTATATCCAATCGTGCATCACTGAGAAGATCAGCCATCACCATCATCGAAGTAAGTGGTGTTTTCAGTTGATGTGAAATATCCGAGATGGCGTCGGTTAGCTGGTCGTTATTCTGCTCAAGTTGTGAGCTATGCTGTGAGAGCATGAGGGTGACTTTATATATTTCATTCTTTAGTATACTAAGCTCTCCCTCATGATTATCACGAACATCCAGCGCGTAATCGCCACTGCTAATTTTTCGCAAATAACCAGACAGTTTCTCCAATTCCCGGTAACGCCACCTCGTAAATAGAAGTGCACAACCAATTAACATTATCGCTGTAACAGCTACAAGAATAGCAGCTTCCAATGAAAAGAAGAACGCCGCTATACCAGCCACGACTAACGAGATTGTACACATCACCAACAGAAATAGTTGAATTTCACGGTTACGAAACATCTTAATCACCAACCTTATAGCCAATCCCACGAACTGTTTTAATGATCGTTGGATTCTGCGGTTGATCCTCAAGCTTTTCGCGTAGCCTTTTTATGTAGACGGTCAGCGTGTTATCGTTAACAAAATCACCGGCAACGTCCCACAATTGTTCTAATAATTGGTTCCTAGAAAGTACTTGTCCAATATGGTTGGCGAAGATAAGTAATAACCTGTATTCTAAAGCAGTTACGAGTACTTCCTCTCCATTTTTATATACTTTCCCTTCTAACGTGTTAATCCGTATATGCTCAATTTCAATAATGTTCTTCACTACTGTTTGCTTTTGATATCGGCGAAGCACGGATTTAATTCGAGATAAAAGCTCCCGCACTCGAAACGGCTTTGTAATATAATCATCCGCTCCCATATCAAGCCCCATAACGACGTTCACTTCATCATCAAATGCCGTTAAGAAAATTACTGGAGTATCTTTTCGCCCTTTCACATAGGAACACAAATCATAGCCACTGCCATCCGGTAACGATAAATCAAATAAACACAAGTCGATGCTTTCTAATTGCTGCGACAGCACTTGTTTAGCCGAAGTAGTATCATGGCGCAAAATTGTAACATACCCTTCCTGCTGCAAGGAATATTCCAGCCCAGAGGCAATCGTTTTATCATCTTCGACAAATAGGATTTTCATTGATTCAGCTCCTAACTATATAGATCCTATATGCAAATTATACTTGAACATCGCGATTATAAAAGAGTAATTTTTATCTTATGATCTCCATGCTACTAAATTCATTTTCCAATCACACAAAAGTCATGACTGATTTCACTACAGTCATATGACTAATGCTCTATATGATGAAGTTAGAAAAAGTCAAAAGGAGGCGATGTTAATGAAATGGAGCAGCACAACACGCATCACGGCATCAATTGTATTAACAAACATATTATTAGCCGCAATTGCCGGATTGTTAGTTTTACTAGGTCTATTTGATGATTTACAAACGGAATTTACTTTTTCTCATTTTATCTACGCACTAGTCGGCATATTAACGACGCTTTTAGTATTTTGGCTGTATAGCAAGGTCGACAAAAAGAAACCTTGGCGATTGGGCTTCAAGATGACTAAAAAGGATATTGTCTATTCGGTTGTTGCCACGGTTGCTTCATTAGTAACGGTGTTAGCTTTCATTTGGATGATGGACCGCTCAGGCACTGTGATAGCAACATATCATTTCAATCGCATCTTTACCATTCATTTTTATCAGCTGTTAGGTGTGGCAATGATTGGCTGGTTTTTTGCTACTTTAAAAGAAGAAGTGCTCGCACGTGGTTATTTTATGGCAAACTTACAGCGTTTAAGCGTACCGAATGCGATACTCGTGTCTGCTGTACTGTTTATGGCGTTACATTTTATTATGGGAGACTTTGACCGCCAGTTGGTTAAAAGGAGGCATCGTGTATGGCTATATTTATGTAAAGACAAGCTCCATAACCGTATCAACAATTGTGGAACCGTCTCAAACGCTAGTCCCTGCTCTCTTATCTCGGGAATAATTTGCCGTAATGCTTCGATCGTGTTGGTGCGATCTCCTTCCCAATCAGCACCGTCGTGCATTAAAATGATCGCTCCGGGATGGAGATTACTTAAGACATTGTCGGCAATTTGTACTGGCGGTAACTCTTGCCAATCTAGTGAATCAACCGACCAACCGACAACCGTATAGTTCAAAGAGATGAGCTTTTCCACAATTTCGTTATCTAAAAAACCGTATGGAGCTCGGAATAGCTTCGTTCGGTAGCCAATAACAACGTTCAAAATATCTTCTGTTTGCATGATTTCCCGTTCCAGTGTTTCTATATCACCCGCTTCGACGAGATTTGGATGCCAGTATGTATGGTTGCCAATAATATGGCCCTCATTGATAATCCGCTGTATGAGGTCTGGATAAGCTGCCGCGCGGGCTCCCATCAGGAAAAAGGTTGCTTTTACATTATGCTCCTTTAGAACATCTAGTAGTTGCGGGGTAAACCTTGGGTCTGGTCCATCATCAAACGTTAATGCCACCTTATTATCTGTTTGTGCGCCTTGTAAGTATACTGTTTCAGGATAACGTTCTTGTAAAATAAAATTAGAAACTGGATTGCGCACTCGCTCGGGATCCTCAGCACCACCATCTAGTTCTGGTGGACTGTCTGGTTGGGCATGTGTTTTCATCACACCAGATGATATGATAAACAAACTGACAGCAGTTAATAGTAAACATTTGATTGTTTTTTTACACATTTTTCAATCTCCTTCATTAGAAACCAATATTGTTATTTTCTATGAGAAGATGCTGCTTATACCTACTAAAAAAAGGAATCATTGTTTTATGAAAGCTATACAATATCTTCTTCTTTTGCTTAAAAGTGAAAGATTCCTATACTTTAGACGTGACAGTAAACAACGGAACTGTTAAAAGAAGCATGCGCCCTTCGTTTACCTTTATGGCAATCAATAAAAAAGGTATGCTAACGATTAACATACCTTCTAAATTATATGAAGAAATTGATGTAGCATCTACTTCTGGGGATATTCATGTTGCAGATCTAGAAACAATTCGTATCGGTATGGAGGTTACTGCTGGAGATATTACCTCAACCTCGCTAATATCTGATACACTCGAGATTGAATCAACCTAAGATGATATAACTGCTAAGGTATCGGAATTTACAGCATTAAATCTAAAATTGACCAGTGGTGACATCCATCTTGATACAGAAGCAGACTCGTTCACACTTGATTTTAAAGCAAAATCAGGTGACGGCGAAATCGATGTTCCGGGCTTTATGTTTGAAGAAAAAATCGGCAATCGCTTCGTAGGACAAATAGGTGATGGAAAAAGTAGCATCACGGTACGTGTTACTTCAGGTGATTTCCAGCTAAACTAAATTGTTGCTGGTGTTGTTAAATAATTGTCAAAGCGGTTTCTTTTAACTTCATAATTGAAGTGAAATCCGACGTAGTGCTCGTGATTTCCGCTCCAGGCAGTCGTTTTGTGAAGAACGGCAGGTGACGGCTATAAAATAGCGGATCAAGATGCTAATAAACTTTTAGCGGCCACAGTGGACCTTATTGCTCGTAATATACCAGTTTTGATGATTTGACGGCCACCAGAGCCCTTATTTACTAAGAATGGCTTACTACAGCAAGGTTTTTATTCAAATAAGCGTACTGGTGGCCGCGCAATTCTTAAAATGCCAATCCTGTCACAAATAAGGTCCGTGGTGGCCGTCAAGCAGCAACTCATTTCGTCTTCCACCTTTACGCTTCTTCCAATATTTCAATAAAATGGGTAATGATTTTTGCCGTTAATCCCCAAATAACCTTTCCATCATACGTATAAAAGTATTCATCCATCGTACTGTTGCGCCAATTATAATTTTCTCCGCCAGCAATAAGGTCAAATGGGAAGTTTTCTTCTGGCTGTATATCTAAGTTAACTTTATATATTTTTGGCTTTGTTTCTTGAAAGAATCTGAGCGGCACCGTAAATAGCTCTCCCACTTCTGAAGGATTTGGTTGCATCTTTTCTGGAGTATGAATAAATCCAACATGGGAGTAAACGACCATGCCAAATGGGGAAACTAAATAATCTAACGGGTACACATTCTCGATATCTGTTGTATTAATCCCCAACTCTTCCGTTGTTTCTCTTATCGCTGCAGCTTGTGCGGTTGAATCCTGTCGATCCATTCTACCGCCTGGAAAACAGATTTCTCCCGGCTGCCTTCGCATTGTTTCGGCGCGCACTTCAAACAAAATCTGCATTTCATTTTCTTTTTGAATAAGTGGGATAAGGACAGCATATTTAGAAAAACGCTTACCACCAAGAATGGTTGGTTGGTGGTTAATCACTTTATCTACGATTGATTTTTGATTCATATATTCACCCCTAAACCTTACACTACACCTTTATTGTACAATATAGAATGCAGACATTCGAATATACTGGCTCGTACTTGAACAGGTGCTATTCCGAGAATTCCACCCCTAACACTTGATACACCCTTTCCGGATAATCAGTGATAATGCCATCAATATCATACTTCAATACTTCTCGTATATTTCTTTTATTATTTACTGTCCATACCCACACTTCACGGTCTAGCTTCTTAGCATTGTTAACAAACCGCTGCGTTAACATCGTTTGCTTAATTGCATAAAAATCAACATCTAAATCTTCTAAATCACCTGCAGATAAGTACATAATCTGGCCGATTTTAATATCACTATTCAACTGTTTAATATCCTTTATATCTTCGTAATTAAATGATTGAACATAGGTAGCTTCCACCATGTTATGTTTCTCAATTATTTTTACTAGTTCCTCTGCAAAATCTTCATTTGTATCAACCGATTTTACATCGATAAGCAGTTGTATATCGGTTTGTTTTATTTCTTCCATCACCTGGTCCAACGTTGGTATTTTTTCCCCAATAAATTCATCAGAAAACAGACGGCCAATATCAAGTTTTAACACTTCTTCATACGTCATCTCACTTATCTTTGACCTGACATCTGCTGTTCTGCGAAGGTTAATGTCATGATTTAAAACGATCACTTTATCCTTCGTCATTTGTACATCTATTTCAATGGTGTCTACCCCTTTATCAATTGCGGCCCGAATACTACTAATCGAGTTCTCTGGTGCACTTTGCAGATCGCCCCGGTGACTAGTCACAGAGATATCCCATTTTAAATAAACGATATTATCATTAACAAAGAAGTTAACAAAAAACATTACCGTAATATAAATAAACACCGTGATTACTAGTGAATATTTCCTTTTAGCAAAAAAGTTTGTGATTCCACGTTCCACACCATTTAACTTCTCATTTCTCTGCACTAATAACTCATCTGTTAAGGAGTTCTTGTTGAGTCGGTAAAATAATCTTGTAATGATAATGATGTTGATTGGTAATGTAAACAAGGAAAAAACAAGTGTAACATAACTAGTAACTGTGACTAAGTAGTTTTGGATAACATCAGCAATAATTGATGTTTCAAGTAGACTTGTTACATAAGAAACAACGGTAATCAGCAAGAAACCTAGCAGATACATAATCACATTTACTAACAGCAACGTAGATATAATGGAAGGTTTTTTACGTTTCGTTAACTTCCAACTGCTTTTCATTGCTTGAATTATATATTGATGCTTAATAAATATATAATGTAGTGTGAAAATCAATCTAATAAACAGATAGACAGCGACAAACAAGAGAGCTATATATATTAAAATGGAAACAAATGAATCATAAAAAAGATTAGTTAAAAAGATCGGCAAATTAAAATCAATTAGTGCCTTTACCGGAGATAAATCAAAAAAAGGCATCGTTAATAATAAAATAAATACCATTGCAAAAACGCCAAATCCGATTAACTTCGGCAACTTTTTTATCGTTGTAACAAATGCTTCGGAGATAAGAATACTTTTACCGAAATATCCTTTTTGAGCGATTGTAATAAATACACCGAATTCAATAAATAACATCACAACTGCAATCAGACTTATACAAATCATGCCAAGCAAGCCAGTATAGCTTAGGCCAATTTGATAAACCTCACCATTTAGCAATGAACCTGTTCCAATCATTCGTAACATCCGATTAAAAATAAGTGATATTAACGGAACAAAGAATAAACTTGTTAACAGCATATAAAGTAAAGCAAAAGCGATGTATTTTGTGAAATTTGATTTAAACTCTCTCAGACTATCGTGTAGTTCAAACATGTTGTCACCTGCCATATCGTGGATGTAGTAACCTTATTTTTCCCTTTTTCCATTGTCATGAAACATAAAATACCAGATACTCAAATCGATGAGCATCTGGTATGTTATTGTTGCCGGACGCACCTTTACGTCGGCTCCACTTTCGTCTTGTTTAATTTCTCCAAATAACGAAAAATAATGATTAATATAATAGCGATTACTCCCGTTACATACCAAGGAAGTTTGGTAATTGCTTCGCCAAATGCTGTATACATAATAGCAGGCATTATTAACCCTATAACAGACAGATACATATATTCCTTTATTGATTTTGTCATTTCGATCAAATAAAACGATAATAAATGAAAATGAACAAATGGCATTATTCTTAGAACCATAACCTGGCTAACAGATATTGTCCTATCTTTAAACATTTTGTCCTTTAATCTAGTGATTCCCTTACGAAATCTAGGAAATTTATTAACGAGTAGATAAGAGACCAAACTCATGAGCGAAAGACCGATAAAATTTAATAAAGCACCTTCAAAAAAACCAAATAGTACTCCTCCAAGAATGCACATAACAATAACCGGAATAAACAACAGCGGCCGAATCAAATGTAAAATAACAAAAAGTACAGGAGCTAACCATCCAGCACTTTCTATAAATAATTCCAGTGAATGTTCAAATTGATTCATGCTCACCCCTCCTATCTAAGAAGATGCTTGCTAACTAGGAAGGTTAAACGATAATGATAATAAATTCAACCATCATTTATTCCCAAAGCTCTGCAGCGCCTTAAATATCCCATCGGCACCAAAGTATAAAGCATCTACAGGAACGCGTTCATCCTCCGCATGCACCGTTTTTAAAAAATCAAATTCTGGTGGTAATCGCAATGGTGTAAACCCATATGTTTGAATGCCAAGGCTTGATAGAAAGCGACCATCGGTTACACCTGGAAGTACGAAAGGAATCGGCACGCCATCTGGATCCTTTTCTTTAATAATAGTCGCTAACCGATCAAATAGTTCCATATCTACTTTTGCATTTGTTATATCTGCGCGCGTCACTTCGATCTCAATTTCATCATCCTTTATTAATTCCTTTAACTCATGAAGAAATTGTTCTTCCGTAAACCCTGGCAAAATCCTACCATCAATTTCGACGGTAACCTCACCTGGAATCACATTTACTTTATCACTTGTATGAATAATCGTGGCAGCAACAGTGTGATGCAACAATGCTTCAAACAGTTGTCCTTGCTTTCCTAACAGCTTTAATATCGTACGTGTCATTCTTGGATTAGCTAATTGTTTTAGTGCTTGTTTTTTTGGAAAAGGCATTTCATTCGCAATACCTTCAATCATCTCCATGATGACGGGTGTGATGTGAATCGGCAGTGGCTGGTTTAACTTTTCTAAAAATACAGCTAACTTATTCATGACGCCATCTTTAACCGGCATCGACCCATGTCCTCCTTGACCTCTTAAGGTGACCTTTAGCGAACACATTTGCTTCTCAGCAACCATAATCGGATAAAAACGGACCCCTTCAAGCTCCATAGAAAAGCCACCAAATTCTCCAAGCGCATAGTGTACCCCATCAAATAGCTCGGGATGCTGTTCTACTAAAAACTTTGCCCCATCATCGCCGCCGTCCTCTTCGTCACTTAAGATAACGAGCAGCACATCTCCTGATAATTGGGTTTGCTCTACTTTTGCTTTTAGAAAGGCAGCTATCATCATCGCAACACAGCCTTTCATATCGACTGCACCTCTTCCCCATACATAACCATCGATAATTTCCCCAGCAAATGGATCATGCGTCCAACGTTGATTTTCTGTTGTGACCACATCAACATGGCCATAGAGTAATAGCGGGGCAGCGTCGCCTTCACCTTTTAATCTAGCAATTAAATTTGGTCGATTTTCATCACGGCTAACGATTGTAGACACAATACCATACGCCCCCAATAAATCTTTTATATAATTTATACAGGCCTTTTCATGGCCGGGAGGATTTGTTGTATTAAATTGGATAAGCTTTTGTAAAATTAACTCCGGTCTTTCATGCATGCTTAACGTCTGATTGGTAGTTAATAGCTGCTTCTCCACTTAGGAAGCCTCCTTCGAACTGACTTTAGAATCAATCCATACACAAATAGCAATCGTCGCAATAAGCGGAACGAAAATGTTTTGTAATGCTGGTGGCGCAAACACCGCTACGACAATCGCGATTGCAATTCCAATGGCGCCAAACAATGGCCTTCGCATCGCAAACTGGCCAACAATCGCACCAAAGATCGCGGGCAGCACATATTCAAATAGACTATAAACGGATTCAGGCAAGATAGATAATAGATAAGAGCCGGTAAAAATGATAGGAATTAAGATTGCTATATTAACGAGCGAGGCCGCTCCCATCGCTAACGTTGCGGTAATCTCGCCTTTTCTTGTACCAGGTTCTGCGCCGATTGCATGTTGTGCGGCTGCGGCAGAAGGCAAGCACATATTTGAGATGTTTCCTGTTAGAAATGCTAAATAGGTGCCTGATATGCCTAACGTAGGGAAATAAAGCACAGGCTCAAGTGCCCACCCTAATGCCATAATCGCTGCATACGCTAGAAATCCTGCTATGATTGGTTGCCAGCCAGGATGATAGCCAACAACAAACGAAAGATAAAGCGGCATGGTGATTGATACGAGCATAACAACCCAAATCGGTATTCGCCCCCATAAATGTGCTTGTTGATGAAACTTGTCCATTGCTTTCGCTTCACTGATTACTTGCACAGACTCGTTGTTCTTTTTGATAGCTTCCAAGATAATCTCTCCCTCTCCATTAGGTTACGATGTAAACAAATAACAGACCACTTAAAATAGAAAGACCTAGTGACCATTCTTTTAACCACGTAATCTTAAACTTATTCGCAATCCAAACAAAAGCCATCATCGTAATCCCTGCAGCAAACCCAACAATCGTATGAACAGATCCCTTCATCATCTCAGCACTTGCTAAATAACTGAATGCTCCAATCATTGCTGCTGTCGTAACAACAATCATTATTTTTCCATCTCCACGTTTTGCAACGATTTTCTTTTCAACATTGCCCATCGATTTTGTAAAAAAGGCAACGACGAACAACCCAAGCGCTCCACTAAATGATAAAACCCAGACGACTGTAGTGAGTGCTTCACGGGTAAACGCTTCGGAACCTAAATCAGCACCATACGCTTCAGCAGCAAGACTGGCACCTAACGCTTCAATTGGTGCGGAACCGATAATGCCAATTCGCATCATGGTAAGCGGATCGCCAAGGAAGGTGATTAAAGAAATGGCAACCACCATGATTCCCAAAGATGGTCCAATCGCACTGATCGCACCTGTCTTTAGTGCACTCTTCACCTTGTTACCTGTCATCCCGATTTCTTTACTTGTATTCGCTGCCAATTTAATAAAAATGGCACCTTGCAAAACAACCATTGCAATAACTAGCGAGGCAAAAATCCAAATCGAACTGCTATTCGCAAACTCCATGACCTCTTTCACACAGACAGCCCCTTTATAATGAGTTGTTAGAATTGTAGAAATTTTAGCATAACTTTTATTAAATGGGAATAGCATCACTTCTGCTTCATTTGTCTAATTTCAATAGAGTCTTCTATCTTTGAATTCTCAAAAAGAAAATGCCTTCCATATCCGAATTGACCAGATCGTATATTTCGAAGGCTTTCCTATTTCATATCGGTAGTTACATTTGCCACCATTCTCTTTTAGAATACATCTGCTTATGGTAGACTTTCTGAGTAAGATACAGCATAAGAGGTGTTTATTTGACTACATTTGACCACATATCAACAACAGACAGACTAATAATTCGACCACTGCAAGCATCCGATTATACGAATTGGTTACACGGGTTTTCAGATCGATTACCTTCTCAACACAGACATGATCAAGGAAAGATAGATATGACTGCGTGTACAGAACAATGGTTTTCTGATCTGGTGAAAAAGCATCAGCAGCTTGCCGCAGATGATGTCGCATACGTATTCGGCATCTTTCGCTTGGATGATGGCATGCATGTCGGCATGGTAGACTTCTCCACGTTAGAAAGAATGGATTTTCAATGGGGGCGGATTGGTTACTCGATACATAATCAATACTGGCGCCGAGGATACGGCAAAGAGGCAATCGCAGAGGCTCTACAGATCGGCTTTGCCCAATTGAATTACCACCGAATTGAGGCACATATTAATTTAGATAATTCAGCATCTATTCGTCTAGCAGAAAGTGTTGGAATGGAATTTGAATGTACGAGAAAAGCTTTCATCTATGAATTTGGTGGATGGACAGATAATCACGTTTACTTTGTGAATGCAGAGTAGTCGTGTGTTTGCTGAAATTTAATCGGTCACCATGAGATTAGAATATTATATTCAGCGCTAGTATAGAATTAGTAGATAAAGAGTAGCTAGTGTCCGCCATTAGTTAATAAAAGGCCTCGGTTGCATAATCGAGGCCTTTTCCTGTTTATCCAGAACACACTATTCGAAATCACTACCCCACCACTTCCGAAAAGAAAAACAGCCGACTCTCCTTCACCTTATCCCCTGTCATATACTCCCAGGCACGCTCGTAAAAAGTAATTTGGTCACGGTAAAAATCTCGGAGTCTTTTAAAATCGTCAGCATGTTCAGGGCGATCGGTTTTGTAATCAACAATCGTCCATTGTCCATCTTTTCTATAGATTAAATCAATTACACCTTTAACGAGCACCGGCGAATAATCGTCTGCTTGCTTGTGTAATAGCGGATATAACGGATCACCGGAAGCAACCTTGATGCTTATTGGGACTTCCGTTAACACTTGATCAGCGAATTGAAGCTCGTCCCAGATTGTTGATTGTTTCCATATACGAACATAGTCTTTTACTTCTGGTTCGCGATCGGCCGGGATGCGATGACGCTTCAAGCTATTTTTAATAAAGTTATCTACATCCTTACCTTGGACAACCTTTTCTAATACCTCATGGATAATCGTCCCCCATGCTTGTCCGCCACCAGCAGCACGCTCCATCCCTGACAATGCCGCGTAATCCTTGTCATCCGTTGGACTCCACATTCTATACGTATTATGTTTGCTAGTTTCCAACCAGTCTAATTGTTTCGTAGTCTGTGTTTGAAACTCCTGTAGCGTGATCAATGTAGTGGTTTGACTTGTCTCTTCGCCTCGTTCTACTTCAGGAAGTTCAACCTGTTCCACATCTTCTATTGCCAACAGTTGACGCCACGGGTTTTTGTTATCATTTTTTGCACTAGAGCTAATAATTAATGCTTGCTCTGCCCGAGTTGCTGCAACATAGAGAATACGGATTTCTTCTTCAGTTAAATAACGCAGTTCTTCTGCTTTCATGTTTTCCCAGTCTAATGGAAGTGCGATTGTCTTTGACTGAAAGCTCTTTTTAATCGAAAATGAAAAATAACCTTTCGAACGATTGTCTTCCCGTTTGATATGTTTGGACAAAAACGATTCTGGGTCTACTTGTTTTTTCGGATGAACGAGAAAGACTACTGGTGCTTCCAACCCTTTTGCTTTATGCACATTCATCACCCGAACTGCATCTGCATCTTCTTCTAAGTTAGCGACTGCTGTTTTTTCCATGACCATGCTAGTGAATAATTCACACATCGCTTGGTATGTCGTCGTTCCATTCGATTCTGCTTTTCGCATTGCTTCTATTATTTGCAGCAAACTTTTTTGCGCTCTTTTTCCATGTTTGTTGTGTAAAAGTAACGGATAAAAGCCACTATCATCGATGATTTTCTCAATCGCTGTTGCAGGGTTAAAGGCACGAATCCATTTTTGATAGGTTGCTAGTTTAGTTAATGCGATCGTGAATCTTTCTTGCGTTTGCACAGGTAACGTATTCGGCATATCACTATATACGGAGAAATATCCTCCAGCCTGTTTCCACTGGTAAAGATCGTCATCACTGATACCGAAAAATACGCTTCGTAACGTAGCAACTAACGCTAATGAATCTGTCGGATCTACAAACGTGTTTAATAACGTTAATAAATCTTGAAATTCAATTATTTCACCAATCACAATTTCTCCGCTCACACTAACAGGAATACCGTAATCCTCAATTTTTTGTGCATATGTAGCAATCCCATCGTTATATCGCGTGAGCACCATAAAGTCCTTCGCAGCAAAGCCCTCACCTAACTGCGCTTGAATATAGAGGGCGATATTTTCTGCATCTTGGCTAATAACTTCATCCTTATTCGTATAGTCAGCAGAAACAGCGAGTCGTTTTATCCCAGAAGGCTTATTTCCTGTGTCTTGATGAAAAGCATGTAGCGGGCGGTATGCCGCTTGATAAAGGCTTTCATTTTCAGGCAAAGCATGCTGAAACACACCATTTAATTTTTCGGTTACGGTATTTACGGTGCGAAAATTCATCGTTAGCTGCAGCACTTCTCCGTCATGTGCCTCAATCAATTGTTTCACACGGTTATAGGTATCGATATCTGCACGCCGAAACCGGTAGATTGCTTGTTTCGGGTCACCAACAACAAATAGAGAACCAGGCTTTGGTTTACATGCTGTCCATAATCTTTGATGATGATCCTCACCTGTTAGAAAAAACATGATCTCCGCTTGAATTGGATCGGTATCTTGAAATTCATCAACGAGTAGACAATGATATCGTTGTTGGAAATAGCTGCGAATCTCTGGATTATCCTTCAGTAATGCATTTGCTTTGATTAACAAATCTTGATAATTGAGTAATGAACGTTGCTTCTTTAATTGCTCATATACTTGCATTGCCCCAGAAAGAATCGCAATTACCTTGTGATGGCAATACTCTCTCCACGCTTGGAGCAATCCTTTAACTGATTGATCAAACATGCTTGTAATTTTTTCGTGGTAATATTTTGCATCTTCTTTTGATTCCCAACGATTTAAAGTTGGCTTCACGTTCTTATCAAATAACTCGAAGATCTCAATGATTTGCTTGTCACTAGCTTCATCGATATGACGCATTTTCATTAATGTTGCAAGGATTGCTTTTTGCAAGCTATCATATTTTTTGTCAGGTTCCGTTTCCGGCAATGCACGCTTTGCCTCTTGAATAATCGCCACAAACGATTGATAGGTTGCTAGTAGCTGCGGTTTTTCGGTTGGCGAAGTTATCCACTCTACATCTGGGTAATTTTTAATGTCTTTGAGAGTTTCAAATAACTCATCTATCTTGATTCCTAAAAGATTCATTTCGGAAAGCTGCTCTGGATTAGTTTCTTGTAAAAGATAAAGGTACCTGTGCCACGCTTCTTCTAGTAGCTCTTGGTCAGCTGTTTCCTCTAATTCCTGAAACGTTAAATCTAACTTTGCCTCAATCGGTCTTTCTCTTAAGAGCTTCGCACAAAAAGCATGAACCGTTCCAATAAAGCACTGCTCCATATTTTGCAGCGCATGAGCAAGACGTATTTCAGAAGCAGGCTCGACTTCCGCCTGCCACTTTTTTTCTAATTCTGCCTGAAAACGAAGCTTTAGCTCATCAGCGGCTTTTCGCGTAAAAGTAATCGCAACAATTTTGTTTACTTCACACGTGCCTGTATAAATCAAATTAACCATCCGCTGCACTAGACTCGTCGTCTTCCCTGAACCTGCTCCAGCTTCAACTAAGAAGTTGGTAGAAAGCTCCTGCTCTATTTTAACCCGTGCTTGTTGGTCAACTATTTCTCTACTCATAAGCGCGTATCCCCTTGAACTTCTGCAATCCAACTGCATCTTGATCAATTTGCTTTACTTCCAATGTTTCCTTTGCATAAAAAGCCCGACGACATACCGATTTAAAATCACAAAACTTACAATCGTTCACATCATCTGTCATCGTGAAGTGGCCGTGTTTGATAACATCAACTAATCTTTCTAATATGTCATGCCCATTTGTACGAAGATGATCGTCTTGTTTGCGCACATATCGTTCCCCTAATCCCTTTGTGCTCGGGAAGTAATAGGCACTCTCCTTCACAGATCCTGATTCTAGCTTTAAATGCTCCTCAATTGCTGCCGCATAAATAAAGTGCTGCAGCTGACGTCCCCCTTTAAAATAATCATTCTCCGCGTAGCTGTAGGTGCCCCCTGTTTTATAATCGATAATGTGATAATCACCATCAGCCGATTTGTCTACTCTATCTATTTTTCCTGATACAGAAATTGTCTCTTGTGATGCTAGGGTGATCTTGGCTGGGACGGTGTCACCGATTCCGAACGTGTACTCAAATTCCTGGGCTTCGTAATCTTTGCCATGCGCTTCTTCTTCTTTCAAAAAGATGTCACAGCACAGCATAATATCTTCTCTTTCCAGCTCGAATATACGTGCACTTGGTGGTGGCTGGAGCTGCTTATATTCATCCATATGCGCTTGGGCAATTTGAGTAATAAGTGCCTTATGAGAAGCATAAAAGGGTTGCTCATTTTTACGTTTTAAAGACTTGTAAAAGGTTTCGAACACACTGTGTAACAAACTCCCTCTCGTAGCTGCATCAAGCCAAGCATACGGATCATAGCTCACATCTTCGACCGGTTTCACTTTAAGAATTTCCGCCAAGAAATAAGCGTAAGGGCACGCTGCAAGCTGTTCTAGCTTCCCTGCTGTCATCAGCCTATCTTTGTTTTGCCTTGGATCATAAATAGCCTCATCAATGGCAACCATACCGTCATATGACGTGAATGCATCTACTTTTCTTTGTTGCTCCGCTCTAATACCATGTGGGAGATTTTCATAATACTGCATCAACTTAGCATCCAGCTCGGATACTGTATCTTTTGCGAGTATACGATTCCAATAGTCTTTCACTTCAAAAATGTCTGATGCAGTTAGTGGTGCATCAATCGTTTTAACATCCTTAAATTCAGCTTCAGGCTTGTCCCATGCCATTCTATAACCTTGTAAAAATAGGTGCGAAGGGCTTACTGTTCGATTGTCATTAATATCAAAGTTACAATAACTAAATGACACCTGACCGTTCGTTAAGGTTAAAATCTGCAGCATCGTATAAACATTTTCCTTGCCCGTTTCCTGAAGCAAAGGCAAAAAACTGCTCAACTGCTTTCTTTCTTCATCAAGCAACAGCGGATTTTCACTTGGTGTTCCTGGGAATGAGCGGTTGTCCAAGCCAACAATGAATACATGTGACCAACTACCGTATAATCCTTGCTTATAAGAAGATAGATGTAAATGTCCAGGTTTCGGACCGGAACGGTTGATACGCAACGACAATAGAAGGTCGGTAACTTTTTCAAAAGCATCGTAACTAGTTAATGATGCTTCTGCATATGGTAAAATGATCTCGATCCTTTCAAGCATTTCCGCCTTGGCAATCTCATCAAGTGCTGAAACCGCAAGACTATAATCTTTAAGCAGTTTTTCAATTCCTTTCAAAAGACCTCGATAATTCATCTCTGCTTCAACTACAGGAAGGTGCTTGAATAGCTTCACAAACCATTCATACAACCACGTTACATCACCTAATTGCTTTTGGTAATATTCCAATTGTTCATCACTAGTCGCACCTGCTATTTTTTGATTAAGCGCTTCCAGCCTTAACTGCAGTTGCGTATGGTAGCGCGCTTGATCCCAACCAATCTTCGTATCGCGTAATATACTGGATATTTTCGTTTTTGATGGTGCACCTTCTGGAAAATCAAATAGACCCTCGTTCATTAATGTGATAAAAGTAGACACACTATATTTATCCTTCATCCACGTTATAAGCCCTTTTACTAGCTTGCCTGGTCGGCTAAAGCTAATCGGTAGCCCGTCAGCAAAAGTGATCGGTATTTGATATTTTTCCATTAGTTGAAAAGCTATTGTTACATACGGCTCTGCTTTTGTATAAAAAATGACGCTTTCATCTAAGTATGCTTGAGACTGTTTGATCTGTTCAAAAATATGTTTAATTTCCACTTCTTCCGTTTTGCTAGTAGATAGGAATAAATCAGGCTTTTGTCTCGCCTCATTTAGCTGGTACAAGTAACTAAATGGAGTCGGTTCAGACCACGAAATTGCTCGCAGATCATGGTAGTTAGGACTGGGAATACCAAGTATATTAGGCAATCCGAGCTTAATGGTATCATCAGGAAGTAGCTGTTCTAACAGCTTATGTTCTAGTTTTGTGAGAGGTAAATTTGATTGCAGCATGTAAACTGTGTTGTCTTGCGTTGGTGCCAGTGTTATCGCCTGTTTAATCAATGCTGCATCATCAACAAATTGGTTTGCTGCCATCAAAGCTTCATAATCAGCCATAATCCATTCAAAATCTGCTGCTTTTTCTGGAGATATAAATGCTTGTTTATTGAGGCTGTGACTGGCATACCCAGCGAGGCGCAGTTGTGTAATCGTTCGATGTAAGCTATTGCTAAATGATGGGGTAACTTCCATGCCACGAAAGTACGTGAGTAAGTGTTGATCAGCTAACTGTTTAAGTACGGTATAAACAAAGTGTGATCCAACAGCATCGTCTAAATAATGCTTTGTTTCACTCGTAAATTGCTCTACCAAATCTGTTGCTAGTTGCTTAACTGTCTTGGTTTTAAGGTTAATTGCATGATGTCCCGCGCGGATGAATGCGGTAATAATTTTATTACCAGTTGCATAGGAATCGACAATTAACACTTTTTCTTCATATTTATATTGTTGAGATAACTTGTCCAATTGATCTATGATTACCTTCATAACATCCCTCCTTGTTTATATTATCCTATTTATTACCAACAAGTTCAATAGTTATCTTTCTCAAAGGCTGTTTTGAGTTGTTGCTTTTAAACTACCTAATTGAATGAAAATACGACGTAGTGCTCGTGATTTCTCCTCAAGGGTCTAGTTATACCAGCAGCAGAAGAACTGACCGGATTGAGCGGCCATATAAGCGCTTATTTCTCTTGAAGTTTTAGTTTCGATGATTTGACGGACACCAGCGCACTTATATGTCGAAAACAATCGTTGAAACCACAATACCAGCCAAATAAGTGCGCTGGTGGCCGCATAATCTTTTATAATGCCTCTTTGTCACAGAAAAGGGCAGTAGTGGCCGTTCAGATTCATTGACCGCAGCAAATACCACCGCTGACATAACCGTTACAGATTGGTAATAACCTAGCTATAGATAAATACCCCAATCCGATGTTCCCCGTGCAATAACAACAAGCTTATTACGAATAGATACTTCTAAGCCGTACGCACCTATTTTTTTAGCGCTTTAAAAAACACGGTTACCGTATCCACAATTAAGACGATTAAAAATCCGATAAAAACAACGGATGTTGAATTTTCCCAAATTGCTTCTATGGTTGTATAATCTTCTCCATCAGGATTGATTCCCGTATATTGCGCAAGCTGCTGCATAAAATCAGGATTCCAAATTACTTTATCGACTACCAACAGAAAGACAAAAGCAAATGTTGCAATATTAAGCAGTACATTTATTATTGCAAGCTTTTTCGTCCATTTTCCGAAGATAAGCTTTATACACTCTTTTAAAATACCAATCCCGACAATTATATATATAGCAGGTAGAAATCTAGAGAGAGCTTCCTCGTTTAAAAATGGAACAATCGTTATCAATTGATCATTTTCAAAGATTGGTATCCCAAACAAATGGTTGTAGGAAATTATGAATACAAGACCTATTACAGAAAAGACAATTCCCGTTATAACTTCACCACGTTTGATCTGACGTTTTTTATCAGGGACAGCTGGAAGATCTGACGGCTTCCAATTGCCAATTCTACTATGCTTCATTTCAGGTGGAATCAACCCATAATAATCGGCGATCGCAAATGAAATCGTAATCCAAGCAAAAGCCCCTGTGGCTACGTTAATAATTGATCCGATAAAATTTAAGAAATGCTGCATCATAGCGTTTGGATCAATGATTACTTCAATCACAAAAACTACTGTCATCGCTATTAATATTCCAAACAATACAATCTTTAAAATCGTAAGATAAGGAAAAAACAACTCCGGACTTATAAGGTAATTTTTAGCCCCTCCATATTTAGTTGCCAAATCATAAGGATTGCCAAGCTCTGTCAATACATCCTCTACTTCTTGATTTGTCGCCTCTCGATTTCCAACTTTGTCTTCCAGCATATCTGCAATTAAACCGCGTAGCTCTTCTCCTATATCGGTTCGTTGAGCTTGTGGCAGTCGTTTCGTGACGGCATAAATATAGCGATCGATAATCTCCACGTTTCATTCCTCCTTTTGGCTAATTAAAATGTCCATACTTGAAACAATTTTTTGCCATTGTACACAAAGCAAATCGTACACTTGTTTTCCCTTGGGACTGAGCAAATAATATTTCCGTGGTCTAGCTTCATTCGTATCCCATTCACTTTGTAACAATTCTTGTTTTTCCAACCTGCGAAGTAAAGGATATAAAGTCCCAGGCTCTACCTGTACACCCTTCTCCGAAAGCATTGTTACGAGTGAATACCCATATTGCGGCTGATTAAGCTGACTAAGTACACCAATCGTTATCGTTCCTCTGCGCAGTTCCTGCAGTAATTTATCCACTAATTCATTTACATCGCTCACTTTGATCAACTCCTATTTTCATTATAGTGTGTATCGCACACTATTGTAAATAGTACATTAATATATTTATAAAATAAATAAGAAAAAAGCCTCTACCATAATTGGCTAAGGCTTACTCTGTTATATGATATTTCTCCACATAAGATGGTCGTGGAAATATTTGCGGCTTTTGTACGTCTATTCCTTCTGAGGTTTTCCGCTTTTCATGCGCATGTTGGTATGCATTTGATTGTCTCCAGGTTTCAAAGTCATCTTCCGTGTCCCAAAGTGTAAGCACCATATAGGTGTCCGAATTCAAAGGTCTGCAAACTCTAATTGCTACAAACCCGGGTTCACTTTCTATTTTGCGGGCGCGCGCCTGGAACCTTTCCTCAAACAACTCCCTGCCTTCTTCTACTACCGGGATATTATTAAATACCGCGAAAGCATTGCCACTCATATGTAACGAACCATCAATCACTTCGTATACTTTGTCTTCACTTCCGAGAAGTTCTTCATCTAATTTCTGATCAGTTTCGATCAGATATTTCATTTCCTTCCCCGCCTCAATCCGCAGTACATTCGATTGTTCATGCTGTTCTTTTAACTGTTCCACGATGTATATATACAAATTTATCGTCTCCTATTAGATCTCATTATATTTAATAACCATTTTACCACTGATAATATCTGCCCGCCTTAGAAAAGCACGCTAACACACTGTCCATGATAAATTAGAATGTTCCATGTTATCATGGATACACAAACTATAGCTATAGGAGTGAGGCCATTGTCTATTTTTAGTATATTCCGCCGTTCAAGCTGCGCTATATGTAATAGAAAAATTAAGCCTTTGCAAACGTATATAAACGACAAAGGTAAAACGATCAACGTATGCCTCGCCTGCTCAGAATATGCAGAACGCAGGGCTTTCTTGAAGAAGCGTTAATTTTACCAAACCTAGTCATCTACTTTACAATATGATCTGTCAATAAGAGTAAATCTTAATCGCTAGTATAATCCTAAAATAACGCAAGAAATTATTACGTACCTGTGTAAGAGCCTCAGCTAACCTATCCAAAAATTATCCAAGCGTAAATTTAATACTTCCATGCCCATAAAAAAAGGCACCGACTTAGGTGCCTTTTTTTGCTTATAGAGGTTGTTCAAAAAGTCACCAAATGATCAGCGGCGCATCTCTTCGTTGGCTTGTTTTTCCGTTGCTCACGTATTAAAAGCATACGTTCCGCTACTCGAAACTACGCCGCCTCGATCTGCTTGCTGCTAATTCGGCACCTTTTTGAACACGCACTTATACAAATTCATTATCCGTTCTTTGATATTCAATCTCTGTAATTTTCCAATTACCGTCGAATTTTTTGAAAGTGAAAATCATATCAAATTTTCCATGTAGCTCATCATCATGATTATGCACTAGTCTGTAAGTTTCTTGATCTATCTTTTCAATCGTATAGCCAGTTTCTTTGGTGAATAAAGGATAACCATCCCTCGGGATTAAATACAATCCATCTTCACTTTGGTTTACGTACTCATTCCATAAGGCACCAGCGGCATCTGTTGTCATAAATCCTGAGAATACATCATAAAGCTGTTCTTTCGTTTGAATCGTTTCAAATTTATATCCCATATTTTCTTCAGAGAAATTGTCATTGTTTACATCTGATTTTATTGTATCTAGCATATTATTGTATTTATTTAATACTTCAAGGAATACAGATTCATCCATTTGCTCTTCATTTCCATCTTTACTCTCTGTATTTGTGTTTTCAGGTTGTGTTTGCTCGGTAAGGGACTGCGTCTCAGTACTTGGTTTATCTGATGGTTGGTTAATGTTTACAAATGTATTTAGTTTTGGCGAAGCATTAACAACATTGCTTTCGTGCTGATGCACTTCTTTTTTACCGCTAGTCACGTCATTGCTGCTCAGTTCCTTTGTTCCACAACCAGATAAGAATAAAATGATAGCTATTGCAGCTAAAACCAAGTTCTTCACAAAAAAACATCCTTTCTACTTACTTACTTTCTATCTATATAGACGTTTGAACTCCGCGAAATGTTTCATTATTATTACAAATATATTTCTTATTAGTAACAGTATGTCCTTTTTTCTATAATATTAAACTTAAAAAATATCAATCTGTAAGAATGCATTGTTTACTTATTCAAAAATTGTATTCTGTAAAGTACCGTAAATTAACATCGTAACTCCTAGGGAACCCATTAAAATAAATACAGATATTGCCCAATTCTTCGCTTTTTCTTTAGAAATTATAATAAGGTTAAATATACAGAATATGATTAAAACTACTACAATTGAGCCAATCGCATATAACAAAAAACTTCCTTGTTGTGCCCACGCTTGGAAAACACCTAATAAAAATACAAAGTAAACACTAACTCCAACTATTATATTCCCTATTATCCAGATTATTCTATTCGTTCTCGTCATCATTGTTCCCCTCTATAGTTAAATTTCAGTTCATCTCTCTTTTAGTATTTCCTATAGATCATTCCATAATACAAACTTTTATTTAATCTATATAAGATAACTTTCATTTAGCCTTATATATAGTAGATTCCCCATATACAATTGGGGAAACATATAAATTTATAATTTTCGGCATAATTCAACAAGAAGCTTTGTAATTTATCAACTATTGAAGCAGCATATGGTATAATATAACTATAAATTTTAGGCGTATTGGATAGACAGGATCAGCTAGCGACAGGCCGGATAGGAAGGGAATTAGCATGAATCTTACAATTCAAGATATTGCAGACAGGGCAGGTGTTTCAAGAGCTACTGTTTCAAAAATTATTAATAATTATAACGGTGTAAATGCAAAAACGAAGCAAAGGGTAATGGAGATCATTAATGAAACTGGCTACCAGCCAACTTTTTCTGCTAAATCACTTGCTACAAAAAAATCCAACTTAATTGGAGTCATTTATGCTGGAAAAATTAACGTCGATTTTACCCACCCATTTTTTAATAAAGTAATTACTTCTTTTAAGAAAGCTGTTGGATTGTCCGGCTATGATATTTTATTGTTTTCTAATGAGCAATTCAAACAAGACAACGGTAGCTATTTAGCAAGATGTAAGCATTTTGGTGTGGATGGTTGCCTTATTATTTCTGGTGACGATATCGAGGATACAATTGAAGAATTAGTAAAAAGTGAGATACCTTGTATAGGGATTGATATAGAAATTATTGGACCTAACACTAGTTACGTTACAACAGATAACCAGATGCTGTCTGAATGTGTCGTACAACATTTATATCATAATTCTATAAAAGATATTGCCTATATTGGCGGTGAACAAGAATCTTATGTTGCAAAAAATCGAAAACAAGGATTTATAAACATAATGGAACGTTTATCTTTACCTATAGTTGATGAATGGCTTCAAACTGGTGATTTTTTTGCAGAAAGTGGTTACGTTGCAACGAAGCGGATATTAAGCAAGAAACCCTATCCAAGGGCGGTTTATGCAATATCTGATTTAATGGCATTAGGTGCGATAGAGGCGATTCAAGAGCACGGATTAAGCGTACCTGAGGATATTGCTGTGGTTGGATGTGACGATATCGAAGCGTGCCAATTTAGCAAGCCTAAATTAACTACAATCAAGCAGGATAAAGAAACTATTGGGAAATTATCAGCACAAATGTTACAGCATTTAATTCAACAAAAGCAAGATATTGAACCTAAACTTGTTGAACCTCAGCTGGTTGTTCGTGAATCATGTGGAAGTCTGATTGGCAAAAGTCTCTAGACTATCTAGAAACCGGTTTACTTCATTTAGTGCAATACGACTAACATAATTAGATAAAAAAGGGGTAGCCTCGGCTACCCCTTTCTAATTTATTCTCTTATGAAAATTATTTTTCTAAATAAAACAAACATTCCTAGCAATAGTAATACTCCACCAATCAATAATAAGTTAAACATATTTGATGCTGTGTCAGGAAGCTCAACATCCTTGTCTTCATCTGGAGCATCAGTGACAGGCTCAGGTTCTTCTGTAACTGGATCTTCCTTTTCAGCAATCTCAAAGACTGTGAAAGTACTAAAATGACTAGTTTCTGCAGTCACATATCCATCTGCATAAGTTCCACCGATCAATACCCACTCGCCGCTATCTTCATCATAATAATACAATTTCACATCGTCAGGTTTATCAACCTTTGATTCATCGACTTTAAATTTCAAAGTTACAGGATTTTCAAAGTTATCAATGATTGTATCCCCTTGCTTTATTGTAAAATCATATACTGGTGAAAGGGCATCTGGATTATCCTGGAATCTTTCCATTGTGATTTCAACATCACCTTCACCTACAAGGTTGGATGCCGGAATCATCATATCAATTCCATCTTTATTCACGTGAATAACAGCATTTTTCAGCTTTAATTTAGCAACTTGTGCTGCAGTTAGCTTTAATGTTTTTTGAGATGCATTGAGGTTCACCTCTAATGTTCCGCCATCTGCAAGCTCATTTACTTTTTTATCGTCTACGGTTACGTTTTTATTTTCGTTCCCTGGATCTTCAGTCCCTGGGTCCTCTGTTCCCGGATCTTCTGTTCCTGGGTCTTCAGTCCCTGGATCTTCTGTTCCTGGATCCTCGGTGCCTGGGTCTTCTGTTCCTGGATCTTCGGTGCCTGGGTCTTCTGTTCCTGGATCCTCGGTGCCTGGGTCTTCTGTTCCAGGGTCTTCTGTTCCAGTATCTTCTTCTACTTCTATTAGTCTCACATTATCTATGACCATATTGTAAGGTGCAGTTAGCTCCGGATCGTTCTCTCCTCTACCTAAACCGATGAGAAGTTGTTTCACTCCATCCGCACCAACTTCAATAACTGCTTCATATGTTTGCTTGTTATTGTCCACATTAAATGTTTGTATTTCACTACCCGCTAGTTCAACTGACATTGGTCGTGCTACATCAGATTGAACATCCAAGGCAATTTTGTACATTCCTGCTGGAACATCTAGGTTTTGGAGTAGCTGAATTTGCCACCATGCCCAACCTACTTGTTGTATGTTTACTTTTAGTTCCCCGTTTTCAACGTCAAATGCAGCAAGCCCTGCCCATGGTTCGTGATCTCCTTGATTGAATATATTCCAACCATCTACTAAATTATCCGGTGCTGTACCGAAAGTGGTTGTTGTATCAAAACCACTGTCAATTACTAGGTTTTCCCCAACTTCTACCCAATCCTTCTCTGGTTCTGTTGGTTCTTCTACCTTTTCTTTTAATACAAAATCATCAAATGAAACGGTATGTGCTTCCGTTGGTGTTGTTTCACCACTATTTACTACATCACCGAGCATAAAGTTCAATGTCAATGCTGCTTTGGTAGCTGTGAATTCATGTTTATATGTTTCCATAGCAGTAGTGAAATTGAATGGTACTCGAGCACTACCTTCACCAAATAACTCTACCTGAGTAGGTCGCTCGATTGTTGAACTCGCTTTAAAGCTAAGCTCATATGTTTTACCAATTTCAAGATTAATAGGGCCTTGGAAGAATTGATTTGCATAGTCATAACTTCCTAATGCAGTTACATTAAACTCAGCAATTCCATCCGTAACTGCAAGCGCCGCCGCTCCACCTTCACCTGACCAAGTTTCCCAGTTTTGCGTATTGTTGGCAAAATCACCATTACGTATTAGGTTACCATCATTCGCGTCTACATTCTGTGTTACAGAAGATGAAGCATATCCATCAGCTTCTACGACTACTTCATAAGCTGCTGCCTCAGAAAACAAATCAGCTGATAGTGTCAGTTTACCTGCTTCCAAAATATAATCTTCTTCAGCAAGTGCTTGACCATCTAATCTAACTGCAGTTACTTGATCTCTCCAGTCAACGTCATCTTTAAAGGTAATCTCCATCGCCTGTCCAAGTTTAGTATTGGTTGCATCAGCTCTTAGAGAAGGTGGCCTGTTAATCGGTGCATCCTTCACTTCAAGTACAACATTATCGATAACAACATCATGCTGACCTAATGATGCTGAGCCATTGATATTTCCGAGCAAGAACTTCAAATCAGCACTATCATTTGCTGACATTTTTAAGTCAAAGCTATAATTTTGCATTTGATTTGTAAGCTCTACCGTTTGATCGATATATCTTGTATAGGTAGAATTTTCTAGAATTGCACTGATTGTTCTATTTTGTGTTGATTTCGCATCAAAAGATAGAACATAGTCAATTCCTTTAGTAAACTCCATTCCAGTTTGGAACAGTTGGATACTCCAAGGTTGTCCTCCAACACCCGTTACAGTAGCCTTCGCTTCTTCATTGGCATATGAAAAACTTGCTGTTGCACCATCATTGTGCACATATGTTTCCCATGACGATTGTCCATCTGAAAAATCACCATTATCTAAAGGAAATACGTCGATACCATCAAAATCGATATTGTTCGTCGTCCTAATCAACTTCACATTATCAATAGTGACATTTGCATTATTACCACCTAACTGAACAACGAATTGTCCTTCCACATCAGTTGCATCACTCATCGTGAACGTAAATGAATGCTCTGCATTCGCTGTGGTTAAGCTCAATGTTTCCTGACCATAAACCATGCTAGCATCTTTACTAACCAATTTCACCTTTACATCACGAGCTTGGTCAGCAGATGCATCAAATGTTACTTTATAGTCGTTATTTTGCAGTAAGTTCATACCTTTTTGAGTAAGTGTTACATCATCTACATTACTGCCTCCATCTGTGATCGCAACGTTTAACTTTCTTTCGTCTGGATTAACAGATGCTGTTGCAGTAGCAGATGCATCAAAATTCCAATAGGTCATCCGGTCCATGTTACCTAAATCAAATGTTCCATTGTAAATATGGTTTCCATTTCCTAAAGGTTCTTTTGCGGCATTTTCATTATATGGATCGTTATTCTCAACTTCCATTTCCTCTACTTTTACGTTACCAATCCAGACTGGACCAGTAGCTGTTCCAAGATTAAATTCTAGTCTAGCTAATGGATCGGTTTCTGCACCCATCTGGAACGTAAAATCATAAGACTGAACATCTTGTGTTAGCGCAAAGGATTCGTTGCTTGAGTATGAAGCCCAACCTCGAGATGCCCCGCCACTTGCTTTAACATTGATATTACGCGCTGCAGCAGCTTTTGCATCAAAGCTAACTTTGTAATGTCTAGCAGTACCTAACGTCATGTTTTGAATTAATTGCACCGCATGGGTTGCATTTCCTGCTTGTGTTATATCAATTTTTGCAAAAGTATCACCATCTAATGTGTCAGTCGCAACCGTACCATTTCCAGCGAATGTATTCACATGGACAAAGTTCCAATAATCAGTGTCCAATGTTTCTGTGTCAGTCGAAATTTCAGTAAAGCCTTCGCTATAGTCTGGATCCCAGATTAAGTTACCATCGATAGGGTCCTTTGCATTTTCAGGTAAATCCTCTTTATCAAGTACCGTTTCTACTGGCTCTTTGTAGTCTCTACCTGTTAATTCGTAAACACGCACATAGTCGACTTCCATCTGTGCTGGAAGTTCCGAATCATCCGGCGTACGACCACCGTCAAAGTTTCCACCAACTGCTAGATTTAAAATCATGTAAAACTCTTGGTCAAACGGTGCTGGAAATGCATATTTTGCTGGTTGGTTCGCACCAACACTAGTCCAACTATTTTCAGTATGGAAAAGTTCGCCATCTACATACCAACGTATTTCCCCAGGTTCCCATTCTACAGAATAGACATGGAAGTTAGTGATTGAATCACCATTCTCAAATTCTTGTGCTCCTCCGGAAAAACTATTGTTCGGGGCTACTCCACCATAATGTATCGCTCCTGAGCTTTCATGTGGAAAACGACCCTTCGCTTCCATAATGTCAATTTCACCAGAAGATGCCCATGCACCATATACATCATCCTGCGGCATCATCCAAAAAGCTGGCCAAAATCCATCACCTTCTGGTAACTTCATTCTAGCTTCGAATTTACCATATTTCTTTTGAAAAGTAGGCTTGGTGAAAAGTCGTGAAGAGGTGTATGGCTTTCCATTCACCATTTCTTTATTTGCTTCAATCACTAATTTACCATCTTGTACACTAGCATTTTCCTCTTGGTAATATTGTTGCTCGTTATTTCCCCAACCATCAAGCCCATATTGTGAACCTGTACCAGTTTGGAAATCCCATTTATCTAAATCAACCCCATTTGCGTTAAGGTTGTCTCCAGCACCATCAAATTCATCACTCCACTGAAGTTCCCAGTCCTCATAGTGTTCTTCCGGAAGTGGAGTTGGCACGTCCTCATCTCCAGTTCCTGGGTCTTCACCATCACCAGGATCCGAGTTACCGTCATCTGACAAAGTCAGATTATATGGTAGGACGATATGAGATGCCTCAGATGGTGCATTTACTTTTAGTTCTGCATCTCCGGGACCGAATCGAACCCATGCTTCGAACATGATCTTTCCGTTTGAAAAGCTTGCATGATCTTGTCCAGATTCTTTTTCTAGTACTCTTGGAAAATGCTCATAGCTATCAGGGACAACATCCCCATTAGTTGCCATAACCGGATTTAAAGGTGTAACTTCTATACGATCCCAATTTCCGTCACCATCATAGTCATAAGATATTCTGGCATCAATTCCAATACCAGCGGCAAGACCATTTAAAAATAGATTTGATTCTGCATTACCAGACCCTTTATACTCCCCATTCACACCCTCTACTACATATTGCACCTTATCATTTGATTGCGGCAATATATCAGCAGTTGCTGTCGTGCCTTTTTCCGGAGATAATGCTTTCGTTTGATCTCCGCCGATTAAGTATAAAGTATCCGTTGATTCTGCTGCGGCATTAGTGGATACTATATTGAAGTTTGAAAATATTAATAAAGCGATTAAAAACATACTCATCCATTTTCTAAGCAAGCGAAATCCCTCCTAATATTAGTGTGCGTTTAAACTGCTTTCCTGAAAAAGTTCGTTATTAAACACCTCCTTAACAGCATAAAATGGCGCTTACAAAACTGATTCATGTTATTTCTCTCTTAGTTGGATGAAGTTAACATTACGACTTTAACCAGTTCCACAGAAACCGGTTTCGATATTTCTTATAAAAAACATATGAAGTATTTTCAATGATGAATGGATAGACGGAAACCGGTTTCTTTTTTGACTACAATTGCACGAGTACAAAGACTAATAACCAGTTTTATATTATGAGGAAACTTGGTGAAACCGCTTTCTTTATGTATGTATTATAAAGCCATTTTATTTATTATGTCAATACTTTCCTACCTTACCAACTCTATTAACAAAAAACTACTAGATCAATATGCAACGCTTGCATTTGAACTAGCAGTTATATGAACGATACTATTCATGTACCTTTTCTGTATATACGATACGGTTTCTTACAACGTACCTATATAAGAAAGTGCAGCTATATCTTGTGTATCTGTACTACCATCCAATATTTTTCGTACATCTTCTAAAGTATCTTTCAAAGTAACGGTTTTACCCTTTTGACCAGTAAATGCTTCTGCTACATAAAATGGTTGTGTTAAATAGGCTTCTAAACGTTCGCCTCTTTTGTAAGTGGATGTCTCTGAAGTTGGCAGACTGTCTAGTCCTCTAACCTTAACTAAAGCGCTTAGCTCACGGTACCTACGTAACAGTTTTCTAGCTCTTTGCTGAATCACAAAATGCGTTTGGTCAATGTGTGCACCTTCTAAAACAGATGAAGTAGATTGAACTGGATTTACCGCTGGGTACTGGTGTCTTGCGGAAAGATCAGCATCAAAGTTCCATAACGTTTCTAATGGGCCATATGGCAGGTCTTCATCAACCGCTTCTCCCTTCAAATCGATAAGAAATGTCGTCACATTAGTAATGTTAGTAGCGGATAACTGGTCTTGGATGTCATATAGTTTTCCATTTAACACATGGCTTCTGTCTGTAGCAAAAGCAATCTGCTTATGCTCACCTGCTTTAACTATGCTTTGATATGCCTCTTCTACAGAACTAGTAACTATATTAAAATAATCAACAACATCATTTACTTCAGGTATATCTTCCTCTGGTTTAAGTAAAATCGTTACATAGTCTTCTTTTCTAAATCGATAAAACAGTTCTGCAAGTAAAACTAGTTGGCCCATTCCTGGTCTTGCAACGAGACCAATCGTTCCTCCTTTTGCTAACGGAGCAAATAAATCCAGTGTCTTAATTCCTGTCTCAATCATTTCGACATTCTCCTCTCGAATAATTAATTCATCCAAGCTACATTCCGCGAGTGATGCGAGTGCGACGATCGTACGCACTTCTGCTCTGCTGACTGGTATTTTTCCAGTGCATAGATTTGATACGGTTGCTGGTCGTAAGCCCACAGATTTAGCAGCGGAAGTAAGGTTAGGTACTCGTCGGCGTAATAAAGCAACATTAAGTTTGATATTTTCCATGTTATCCCTCCCGTTACTTTATATAGTATTATAAATTACGTTTAAAAGCAACTATAAATTACTCTTAAACGTAATTAAAATTTCAAAAATTAGAAACCGGAAAAAGAATTCGCTTTTGCGACTTCCCTTTCCGGCTTTAATTGATCAATATTATAGCTATTAAATTTCATGTTGCCGACTTATCTTCATCCATAACACACTTAATAAATAACATACCAGATAAACTGCACATACGCTTGAACTAGAAAATAAAAAGCAACCGTGTACCCAAGATTAAAACGCAAGCCATTTTTAACAACGCTCAAACCGTTGGACGCACTTAAAACAATTACAGGTAGTATAAATGGCGATAACAGGACAGAAATGACGCTTCCTGATGTCATCGACAAAACGACGAGTTCTGGTGGATATGGTAAAGCAACATTTTGTAAAATACCCGCTACTAGCACAATGACAGTTAGCGGACCCAATCCAAGAAATCCTAAAATGATGATCGTCAATGGCAGGATTAGCAAGAAGTTTAAAAAGGGAATGGCTTCTTCTACGTAAAATAACCCATCTACTAAGTAATTTCCTATTCCTGATTGGTTAACAGCATAGATAAGCATACCTGCTGCAAGTAGCAAGCAAAACTGCTGTGACTTATATCTCATGTCTTTCATAAAATAAGTTTTCGTTTGCTCTGTTAATTGCTTTGGTCTTTTTTTCAACAAATAATAAGCAACCGTCCATATCACAATGAATGGTGGTACGATAATTAGTAGTCCCCAACCCATGGTGATATGGGTAATAAAAATTGCACTAAACAAAGAAATAAATAATAACCCAAATTCAACCACTAACTGCTTTGAATTCGTACTATCACCCGTTTTCTGAACTAACTTCTTAATTTCATCCTCGATACCCGATGTATAATTAACTCCATATCTTTTTTCTTTATAGGAAGAATATACAACTGCAAGGAAAATCCCTGCTAGCGATATTAAGAATCCTTGCAAGATCGTCCAGCCTAATGAAGCATGTAAATGATCGACAGCAAAAGCAAAACTTGGAATACTAATAACCCATAACGTTGTCAGTGCAAACGAACGTAATAGTGCAGTTCCTTTAAAATATTCCCATGCCTCGCTTTTTTTATCGCCAAGAAATGCACTGATAAATTGATACATCATTGGAATTGCACCGAATAGCAAAAAATAAGCAATTATCTGATTAACCACCATCGTCCCAAAGTAAAATTTCTTACTACTGTTGAGAAAGTTATGTGCCACATTCATGATTGAATCAATATAACGCTCTTCGTGTAAAATCCAACCAATAATAGGAACGATTAATAGTAGTGCAATGAGACTGCGCATTTTTATGATACCGTCCATTAATAATGTCGCAAGCGATCCACCAGAAACCATATGCACGATTACTGCCGTTACAAGCAAAAATGACGGTATGATTAAAGCTCTATACGGAAGAAAAATAAATGTAAATACAACTGCAACGATCCCTGAAAGGGAAAGCATAACTTGTCCTGCTTCAGTCGGATAAAAATAAGTTATGTAATGCATCACTGCATAAACTGTTATCGAAACAGTAAAGCCAATAGCCGAAAATTTTTTCATCAAAAGACCCCTTAACATCATATATACATATTCCCATTTTACATGATTATGTGAAGATACATTAAAGGATTCGCATAACTCTTAGAAATGAGGCAGGTTTGCAAACGATTTTAAGCTCAAAGAGTAAGTAAATCTTTTCTGGAAAAGATAAAGTTGGAGGTGGATCAGAATGGCAGATACTTATCGCGAATACCGAACTGGCCAAGGGGTGCCAGCAACTGGTGATTATATATGTCAGTCGGGTAAAAAAGCAACCTTAAATGAAAAGGAACACTTTCCAGCATGTCCTGTCAGTGGGAAGGACACTTATTGGAAACATAATAATCAGTGAGCTTTAAAAGTAAACAAGGGATGTTGCACCCTTGTTTATTCTCTTTACTTACGATTCGCCTTTTTTACTAATGACGTTAGAAGCTTTCCTATTTCTGCTTCTTGGACAGGTTTACTATAGAGATAACCTTGTGCTTCATCACAACCTAATGCTTTAACACTAAAATATTGCTCCTTTGTTTCTATCTCTTCCGCCACCACATTAAGTCCTAACGATTTACCAAGTGAGACAATAGAAGAAACAATCTCATCATTATGACTATCTTCATCCAAATTAACTATAAATGAGCGATCAATTTTTATGGTGTCTACTTTAAACTTCTTTAAGTAGAGTAGCGATGAATAACCTGTTCCAAAATCATCAATTGCAAACCTAACCCCCTGATTTTCTAACTTAGCAATAAAAATCCTCCATGAGCAATATTCAATAAGGGATGGTAGACAATTTCATTATTACCTAACCAATGGATGAGTTAATCCAACTATATGTGAATGGCCAAACCGTTTAATGAAATTGGATAATTTATTTCTACATAAAAGGCTATTTTAGTTTCTACAAATAAAATACTATTATCCGATACCATATTAGCGATGTTATTAAAAATAAACTTAAGACCGAAGACAAACTAATCTAGCCAGCCCTAAAACTTACTTCCATATATATCCTACATCTGCTCTCTTCACCAAATCATGCAGATTTTTCCCATTAAATTTTATTTTTAATTCGAATTTTTTTCTATTCTTAAAAATCCTATGTTTAATCAACCGGACAAGCAGGAATGAGAATACTGTAAGACAAGACACTACTAAGGAGGAGTTAGAATGAGACGAACTTCAAAAATTATAGCGAGTACTGTAGCATTTGGTACGTTTTTTGGAGCGATGGGTTTGACAGCTAACGCCACCACGGAAATGGTAGAGTCAGGTGAAACTATATGGGAAATTGCCAATGAAAATGAAGGCATAACCGTTGATGAAATACTTGAACTGAACGGTGATGTAGACCCTTATGCCATCCCAGTAGGAACAGAGATTCAATTAGAAAATGAAAACGCTGGTAACGAAGTGACGCATACAGTACAGCCTGAAAACACACTATTCGGGATTGCTTCTGTTTATGATGGTGTAACATTAGATGAAATTTATGAGATGAATGATGGAATTGATCCGTATAATCTGGCAATAGGCTCTGAAGTAACTGTAGTAGACCGTAACAGCAACGAATCAAATAGTAACGATACGGTGTATCACACAGTTCAGCCAGGAAATACGTTTTATGAAATAGCTAGCGTCTATGACGGTGTAACAATTAACGAACTTAAAGCTGCGAACCCAGAAATTGATTTACACGTATTACCAGTCGGATATGAACTTGTCATTCCGGTAGATTAACACGATAAAAATCCTGCATCACGTGATGCAGGATTTTTTCATTTTCTTATATAAACTATTCTTCTTCTTTCTGAATATCCCTCGTACTTCTTACGGTATCAATTGGGCGAACCATCTTCTCAATTTGCTCACGCTTCGGTTCTAAGAATGGTGGTAAAGATAGTTTCTCCCCAAGCGTTTCATAAGGTTCATCTCCCATAAATCCTGGACCATCTGTAGCAAGCTCGAATAAAATTTGTGGCGCCACTCGTGTATAGAGAGATTTAAAGAAAAAGCGATCTACATAACCAGAAGTTTGCAAACCAAATTGGTGATACCATTTATCCCATTCCTCTAATGTTTTACGGTCATCAACACGGAATGCAGCATGGTGAACAGTACCAAACCCTTGTCGTGCCTGAGGCAACATAACATTATGTTCTACAACAACCTGCGCTCCGTTACCTCCCTCTCCTACTTCAAACAAGTGGAAAGAATCGTCTTTATCGATTTCTTTAAACTGCAACACCTTTTCCATTACTTCTTTAAAATAATCAAAGTTTTGAATTCGGACAAAAATTGGCCCCAAACCAGTAATCGCAAATTCTAACGGAACTGGACCATCTTTCCACGGCGTACCTGACTCAACACCTTGATTATTTTCATCTGAGATTAATTGATATTGCTGGTCATCAAAATCGACAAACGAAAGTGTTTGTTTGCCAAACTGTTCTTTGATGCCCGTATGTTTTACTTCTAGACGATCAAAACGTTTTACCCAATAGTCTAATGCAGCATCGCTCGGCACACGGAAAGATGTTTTAGAAATTTCATTCGTCCCATGTTCCCCTTTTGGAATACCAGGAAAATCAAAGAATGTCATGTCTGTGCCCGGGCTCCCCGCATCGTCTGCGAAAAATAAATGATACGTTTGAATATCGTCCTGATTCACCGTTTTTTTCACAAGTCTCATTCCTAATACATAGGTGAAAAATTCATAGTTCTTCTCCGCACTACTCGTAATTGCTGTTACGTGGTGTATTCCTTTTAAACCGTTCATGATGATTCCTCCATTCTGAGCAGAAATCTGCTCAATTTATGTTTAGTTAGGTTTTGTTTAAATTTATAATTCACTCACGAAATATTATCTTGAATTCGAGATAAATATATCATGAGTAGCATGTACTGTCAAATTGTTGAGCTTTTGTTCGGAAATTAAAAAAACTTCCGGTAAATTCTTCGTTTAAAAGAATTTTTCAGGAAGTCACTTTGGTATTAGCCTATATCTTGTATATTCACGTCACGATGATCATAGTGCTTTCGCTGTTCTATTAATATTTGTTCAATCAGCTTTGTATCTTGAGGATGAAATAGATGTGCAGATTGATCTACCCATATAAACCGCTTATCCTTTGTAACTAATTGATCAACGAACTGCTGAACCAAGTTACCATGCACATGATAATCTTTTGATCCATGAATAAATGTAACAGGAATATCTATTTCTCGAATAGAATCCATGAAGTTATTGTCTGCTAATTCCTCAATAAACTGCTGAGAATATATTAGCTTAAAGCCCTTGTAATAACTGTTAACGATATCCTTTAGAGTGTAGTCTGCAGATTGCAGCATGTCCATAGATACTTGGAACAGACCTGGATGTTTTACCTGTTCATCTGAATATATTAAGGTATTAAAAAAACAACTTAAATTTTAAAAATTTTTCTAATAAGTTACGTTTATTGTGGTATTAGTCCATTAATAAGAGCAATAACTGGATTCGTTAACATGGATAAATTGATGAAAGTTATTTAAGAGGGTTTAAAGAAGAACTGGCGACTGGTCAAGAAAATCCGAATTTAACGATTGAACAATTTAATGACATATTACTTGAAGTAACGTTTAACAATGCATTGTTGTTCTTATTTTAAAAGGAACTTGGAATGTTGACCAAGTTCCTTTTCTTTCTTCACGTAACTTCCCTTAATTCTGGGACTGCATTGCCCTTCTTTTCTTCAAATCAGGTAAAATGCTTTTTATAATAAGCATGCCTGCTAGTCCCGTAAGTAAGATTAAAAATGACATGATTTCATTACTCAATATCGCTCCTAGCGAAACGAAGATTGCACTAATCATCATCGATCCATAAAATACGATGCTACTCACAGCCATGTATGAACTTCTTTTTTCGTCGGTTGGAATACTAGCCATAAAATCCTGCTGAATTGGAACGCGCATTAATTCACCAATTGTTGCTAGTGCCATGAATATAAACAACAGCATCACATTGTTAACATAACTAATCACAACATATCCAATTGTAAAAATTAAAATAGAAGATAAAAATGTTCTGTCCTCGTTTTTCCACTTTGTCACCCACCGAGTGATGAATACAGTTAGAAATACGACAATAATTGTATTTTCCGATTTAAGAAAACCAAGCATCTCCACACCAGTAAATTCGAATGAAAAGACCGATTGTGCTGGCATATCTTCATTCAAACGTATACCAATGTAGTTTTCCATTTGGTTTTCAATTGATTGTATTAGCATCCCTGCTAGCACAAATAGGAGAAACAATTTATCACCCGCAACCTCTTTATAACTATGAAACATACTTACTAACACATTTTTGTGTTTAATTGCTTCTTTCTTCGTATACGTCTCATCAATAAAGAAGATAACCAAAATATTAGAAATCGCACTCGTAATACCCATAATAACGAGCAATTCAAATAAATAATGATTAAATGCTAAGGCCCCGACAATCCCACCAACTGCAAAAGCTAAATTAAAACTCCAATACATTAGAGAATAAACACCTTTTCGCTCAGATGGTTTGGTAATATCAATCAGCATCGCATCTGCTGCCGGTCCGTCTAATCCAAATGATGCACCTACGATCAGCACCATCACAAACGTTAGCATTGGCGAAGTAAGCATTGGTGAATTGGCAATCGCCATCACGATAAAAGCAACCATCCGAATTAATCCTGCAATCACCATTAATTTCTTTCTTCCCATTTGGTCAGAATAATACCCGCCGTAAAGCCCTACCAAGAGCCCAATAACGACATTTAACAAAAGTAAAATACCTGTTAAAGTTGCCCCAAAATGTTCCGAAAAATAGATGGCCATAAACGGGATAACTGCCCCTGAAACCATATCCGATAAGAAGATTTGATAAATTCGTATTTTAATATTTTTATGATAGTCTCTGAATCTTTTCATCGATGTTCCCCCCTCTAAGAAGCGTTAGTTCTGTGATTATTAGTAAAAATAATGTATCGATTCACAAGGCCATCACCAATTGTAATCCATAATCAAGATCAAAGACTCGGTCTAGAGGTGGATATTTCCTAGTGCTCCTGAGCGATTTTAATCGAATGCGGTCCGTCACATATCATACCATAATTTGAAAAAACAATGGTTAACTCGCTATAAGTGCGTGTTCAAAAAGTTCCGTTTTTAGCACCGAGAAGATTGGATGAAGCTAGAAAAAGAGGACCGGAGCGTAGACAGAACCTACGTGTGGCCCGGTTTTTTCGGCTGAATCCAATCTTCGACGTCGATAAGCTTCTTGAGTAATCATCGTGATTAATTGGGACTTTTTGAACAACCTCTATAAATATTTAAAAACCCAATCATCATAGTCTACTTAGAGGTACTTATTGCCAGATTTGTGGTATAATTTTGAAAATATTTTTATGGGGGGGTTCACAATGGCGGAGCAATTAACTAATCCTGCGCTTATAATCATAGACGTGCAGAAAGGCTTTGATGACCCAAGCTTAGGTGAGCGCAACAATGTTCATGCCGAAGAAAACATAGCTGAGTTATTGAACTTGTGGCGTGCTAAACAACTACCAGTTTTTCATATTCAACATATTTCCACTAACCCTAATTCCGTTTTTTACCCTGGAACTGATTTAGTAGATATTAAAGAGCTGGTACAACCAATCGATGGTGAATCTGTCATCCAAAAACGTGTTAACAGTGCGTTTATTGGTACAGATTTAGAGAAAAGGTTAAGAGAGCAACATATCACAGACGTCGTCATCGTTGGATTAACAACCCCACATTGTGTTTCTACAACTACGAGAATGAGTGGAAATCTCGGCTTTAACACTTATTTAGTTGCGGACGCTACAGCAGCCTTTGCATTAACAGGACCAGAAAACAAACAATATTCCGCAGAAGAAGTTCACCAAATATCTTTAGCAACTCTACACAATGAATTTGCATCGATTGTTTCTATGGATCAATTGAAGGGGCTGCTTGAAAGTCGGTAATGAGTGAGAATAGTGCGGGGCGAGGCGCTCACCTCCAACAAGCTAAAAACCTTGATGAGATAGACGCACAGAACAAACAGTGATTTAACATCTTTTAAGGACAAAAAATCCAAAATGCAGATTTGGCGGTAGTTTAACTAGGCCGCCATCCACATTTTGGACAGGAATTCAACTCTTGATCGTAAGTATAATTGCATTTTGAACAAACAGTGTCTTCTTTTTTCACTTGTTTTCTATTGAAGTCTTCGAGCTTATATATTTTCAACAACATAGTTTCTTGATTATCTATTATTTTGGCTAATGCGAAAAAAATAACGGAAGAGAATACTCCTCCTATTACAGCAAGGATAAAGCCAAAAAATGAACCTGAAAATACACCTACTATTACACTACTAATTAATACAATAATTCCACAAGCGATGAGTGCTGCAATCATAATAGATTCCTCCTATGTACTATTTTCGATTTAATTTTGTCATAAGAAACGGACCAAATCTCAGCCCTAAAAAACAGAAAAAGCAGACCTCCACACTTCATGTAAGGTCTGCTTCAAAGGTTATTCTCCTAAATCAACGTTATGGTACACTTGCTGCACATCTTCTAAATCTTCCAATACATCGATTAGCTTTTCGAATTGCTCTTGCGCGTCTGCTGGAAGTTCGATATCATTTTGTGCTAGCATCGTTAATTCTGCAACAGAAAATTCTTCAATTCCTGCTTGTTTCAATGCTTCCTGCACGACATGAAACTGATCCGGTTCAGCGTAAACAATCACGACGCCATCTTCTTCTAAAATATCACGTGCATCAACGTCAGCTTCCATTAATATTTCAAGCACATCGTCAGCTGATTTGCCTTCAACACCAATTACTGCTGTTGCATCAAACATATAAGAAACAGAGCCATTCACGCCAAGGTTCCCACCATTTTTACCGAACGAAGCACGCACATCGGCTGCTGTACGGTTTACATTATTCGTTAATGTGTCGACAATCACCATAGATCCATTCGGCCCGAAACCTTCGTACCTGATTTCATCAAAATTTTCATCGCCGCCACCTTTAGCCTTTTCAATGGCACGGTCAACAATGTGTTTTGGTACACTATATGTTTTCGCCCGCTCTAATACAAATTTTAACGATTGATTTGATTCTGGATCCGGCTCCCCTTGCTTCGCCGCTACGTAAATTTCACGTCCAAATTTCGCATAAATCCGACTCGTTTGTTTATCCTTTGAAGCTTTTTTCTCTTTAATATTATTCCACTTACGCCCCATCATGAACACTCCCTTTCAGTAGTTTGATTATGATTTCGTTCAAAACATTATTGTGCTATTCATTGCCACGTTAACAGTAGTTTATACTGTAAAAGTAAAGAGATAACTAATAGGTATTCACCACTTCTATTATAACCTACCAAGTCAACCGATTACGATTTATATGTGAGATTTTCCAATTTGGAGATGTGGAGGCGAAACAGAAGTATAATTTGACTGTTCTAGAAGAAATGGACTGCTATTTTAGATATTATTTGCTCATCTATTTGATTATAATAAGTAAATAGATGAATGTGAGGCGAAATATTATATGAACATAGAAACTGAATTTTTCACGCTTCGTCAACTGGGAGATGGAGTCTATGCAGCGATTGCAAAACCTGGACAGGGGGCATGGAGTAATGCGGGCTTTGTAGATTTGGGTGAGGAGTTACTCGTATTTGATGCCTTTTCTACTATATCTGCTGCACAATCATTAAAACAAATAGCAGAAAAGCTCACTTCAAAAAAGGTGAAATACTTAATTAATAGTCACTATCATGGTGACCATGTCTTCGGTAACCAAGTGTTTATCGATGCCGTGATAGTCTCCACAGCTTTAACACGAAAGTGGAGCATCGAACAGAATGTGATCAAAGATATCGAATCATAAGAAAAGCGCAGAGCGCCCGCTTAGAAACGTAGCGACTGGAGCGAATCGACTAAGATAAAGGAATCACGATGAGCTTGCGAATCGATGATGACTTATCGTAAGGCGATTCGTGAAGTCGCCTAGTTTCTGGCGCTCGGAGCTAGACACATGCATAATTTTATACTTTCTTGTCCTAGAACAAAAGCAAATGCGCGCCTATCTAAACAGTTTACAAAAGCAGGTGGATGCAACTCATGATGCTATTTTAAGAGATAGCTTGACCAATCAATACAACGAAATGTCCAAGGTTCTTGATGACCTACCACACTTGCAAATGGTGTATCCTTCTCTTACATTTAACGAACACTTAACTATACATGGATCTAAACGCGATGTTGAATTACATTGCTTTGGCGGTGGACATACGTCAAGCGATTTATTTCTGTATATACCCGATGATAACATTGCATTTATGGGGGATATCGTGACTGACGGTATCCATTTGCCAATTTTTGACCCAGAAGCCTTTATATCAATACTAGCGAAAGTTAGACAAATCAACATCGATACAATCGTACCTGGACACGGAGAAATCGGGACATTATCGCTTGCTGAAACGTTAACGGAATACCTTTCTAATATCATTAAGCAGGTGAAGAAAGCACATGACCATAATAAGACATTCGATGAATTTACTGCTACGTTTAGTCTTCCAGATCAATTCAAAAATTGGAAGGGTATAAATGGAATTAAGCGTAATCTAACAACTGTTTATAGTTTTTATAAAAGCTAATCTTCTGTAAAGCAGGTGCCAAAATGATAGAAACTTTTAAACTTCCTTTATTTGATGAGGACCGACAAATCCGTATATATGTGCCTGAAAATTACCATTCTAGCAGTATAAATTACCCTGTCTTATACATGCATGATGGGCAGAATGTTTTTTTAGAGGAAGACGCTATTGGCGGTGTTTCTTTAGAAATTCATCGATATTTAGAAGATAATCATATTAACCTGATTGTTGTTGCCATCGACCTTAATATTACTGGCGAGGAACGTATCAATGAGTATTGTCCATGGACGAACGGCGAATACAGTAAAAAACTATTAGGCTACCAAAGCACTTCCGGTGGCAAAGGGGCACACTATGTTGATTTTATCGTTGATCAGTTAAAACCGATGATCGACAAAAAGTACCGTACATTACCAAACGAAACTTACATGGCTGGTATTTCCTTAGGTGCTTTAATTTCCACTTATGCAATGTGTTGTTACCCGCAAATTTTCAAACGAATTGCTGCAATTTCTGCCGCTTACTATCGCAATCAAGAAGAAATTGAGAGGCTATTAAGAAGCTCCGATTTATCTAAGGTCGAACGATTTTACTTGGATTGCGGGACAAGGGAAAGCGGGGCTAATGATGTAATATCCACAGCGTTCTTATAATCGAACGAAGCTGTCTTCTTGATTGTTAAAGAAAAAATAGCAGATTCGGAATTTCACGTGTTGGATGATGCGGAGCATAACTATGAGAATTTTAAAAAGCGGGTACCGAAAGTAGTAGCTTTTTTGACAGCTAATTAGATTAGGAGGTTTGTACTATGGAAAAATACAAAATTATTTTATTTGATTTAGACGGGACACTAACCGATCCGAAAGAAGGCATCACTAAATCGGTACAATTTGCATTAAAAAGGATCGGTATCGACGAACCTGTTTTAGATAATCTTGACCGTTTTATCGGTCCACCGCTACAGGATTCATTTGCTGACTTTTATGATTTAGATAATACGCAAACAAATGAGGCAATCGCTTTTTACAGAGAAAGATTTGTGGAAAATGGCATGTTTGAGAACAAGCTATATACTGGCATTTCTCTTTTGTTAGAGCAATTGAAGCAACAATACACACTTGTTGTGGCAACGTCCAAGCCTACTGTTTTTGCAGAACAAATACTGAGTTTCTTTCAAATTGATAACTATTTTGAAATCGTTGTTGGCAGTAATTTAGATGGTACAAGGAATTCAAAAGCAGAGATTATTCAATACATTCCTGATATTTACAAAGATTTTAAGCAAGATGAGTTCGTTATGATTGGGGACCGAAAGCACGATATAATCGGGGCTGTGAAAAACGGGATTGACTCCGTAGGTGTTACATACGGCTATGGTTCAGCGGAAGAGCTAATAGATGCCGGAGCTACTTATGTTTTTGGTGATGTGGACCAATTAAATGGCTTTTTCAGCTAGTCCAGTAAGGATGGGAGTAGAAAACAGTCGTGCACGGATGCACGACTGTTGCTTAATTTTTCAACCATTTTCCGGTTGGGCTTTCGATTATCTGCATATTTTGATAAACAATCTTTCCGCCTAATATCGTCGTATCAATACTACATGGAAACGTGTGATTTACATACAGACTGTGCTTATGCTTGGAAAACAAGTCCTCTTCCGTAACTTTAAAACCAGCATTCAAATTGATGATTGCAAAATCTGCATCACAGCCAACTTTAATCTCCCCTTTTTGTGGGTAAAGTCCAAATCGTTGTGCTGGCTGGAGCGCTGTTAATCTAGCAATTTTCCATAACGGGATATCATTTTCAAGTGCAAGCTCGACCATCGACAATAACGAGAATTGTCCACCACTAATACCGCCCCAAGCTTTAAACATATTATTATCCTCGGTCACCTTTAATTCCCACGGACTTGGCGAGTGATCTGATGCTACCATATCAAATTGGCCTTCTTTAATTAATTCAATTAATTTTTGCTGCTCGGATTGTGCTCGCAGTGGCGGAGCACATTTTGCTGCTGGGCCGATTTCGCTTAAATCATTATCATTAAACATGAGATAATGTGGGCACGTTTCCACCGTAACATCCTGTCCCCGTTGCTTTGCTTCCGTAATTAGTTTGACCGCACGTTCACTGCTAATGTGAACAAAATGGAGGGCGCACCCGGTAACCTCCCCATAATGTAGGGCGCGTTGTACTGCTTCAACCTCAGCAGCAATCGGGCGTGAAGCCGTGTATGATTCAGCACTTTTTAACCCTTGTGCTTCCATTTCTCGTTGCATCTCAGTAACGATAAGCGCACTTTCGGCATGTAAAGCTAAAATTTTGCCTAGTTCAGCTATCTTTTTCATGCCATTAAATAACGTTTGATCATCAACCGCCTCAAACTCTTGATTTCCAGAAGGTGATATAAATGCTTTAAACCCTACCACACCCGCTTCAGCTAGGTCAGCTAACTGATCAATATTGCCGGGTACGAGGCCGCCCCATAATCCAAAATCAGTATATGATTTTGCCGCTGCTATTTTCGTTTTATCTTTCAGCGCTTTTTTATCTATAGTAGATGGTACTCCATTTAGAGGCATATCAAAATACGCCGTCGCCCCACCAGCTGCCATCATCGCAGATCCAGTCGAAATCCCTTCCCAATCCGCGCGTCCTGGTTCGTTAAAATGCACATGCACATCAATCATTCCTGGGAAAATGTGCTTGCCCTCGGCATCGATGATTTTTGCTCCCGAGGCAGTTATACTTTCGGCGATATCAGTTATAATTCCATCTTTGACTGCAATATCCACTTTTTCAGCTTCGTTCGCTAAAATCGCAGTCCCATTCTTTATGACCAAATCGTAGCTCATGATCGTCCCCCATCTCTTTTTATCTATTATACTAATTTATAGATAATTTTGAAAATTCATGTATGATAGAGAGAGTGGGAATAATATATAGAAAGGAAGCGAATCGTGATTACAAAACATCGTGTGGAACCATTGATTTTACAGCAATTAAAGCATTTGAAAAACCGCTCAGATTTACCCGAAGAGAATTTGAACTATCTTTATAATTTGGAAAAAGGATGGGAGGGAGAACGACGTTTTGATAGTGTTTTAGAAGAAATCTCAAGTGATTGTCTCATCCTCAACGATCTACTCCTAGAAGTAAATAATACCACTTTCCAAATTGATTCCTTATTAATCTGTCAGCAAGCAGTCTATTTATATGAAGTGAAAAATTACGAAGGAGACTTTTACATGGAAGGAGATCGCTTTTATGCAGCATCAGGATCTGAGATTAAAAATCCGATCCAGCAGCTAAAGCGAAGTGAATCGTTGCTAAGACAACTGCTTCAACAAAATGGCTACAAATTCACCATCAGCGCTTCCCTCGTTTTTGTAAATCCCGAATTCACCCTATATCAAGCCCCATTGAACTCACCAATCATTTTCCCAACCCAACTAAACCGCTATATGAAAAAAATATCTAATAACACACAAAAGCTAAACCAAAAACATCACAAGTTGGCCAAGCACCTAGCAAGTTTACACTCGATTGACAACTCATTCGCACAACTACCACCATTTGATTTCGAGTCTTTGAAAAAAGGGGTAGTTTGTCCTGAGTGTTGTTCCTTTTTGAAGTCTGTTAATTGGAATTTTGTGTGTGATCGTTGTGGGTATGAAGAGAGGGCCTACGTAGGAGTAAAACGGAGCGTGGAGGAATTAATCCTGTTACTTCCTAAGCATAAAATCACAACAAGAACAGTACACGAATGGTGTGGTAGGATTAGAAGTAGAGAATCGTTAAAAGATATTTTATGTAAAAGCTATCAGTTAGTATCCCGAGGCCAATCATCCTACTATATTATCAGGAAAGAAGCGAGGGCACGAGAATGATTTCTTTGGTTTGGCACTAACAGAGTGGCAATTAGTTAATTAGGGATTTGTGGTCGAGAGTGATCTAGTATTTTTTCAATCACCTGCGATTCAGCTGCGGATCTAGTATATTATCTTGCTCCACTGCATCAAACGTACTCGTTCAGCTGCCGATCTAGTATATCTTCCTGCTCCACTGCATTAAACGTATTCGTTCAGCTGCCGATCTAGTATATCTTCCTGCTCCACTGCACTAAACATACTCGTTCAGCTGCTGATCTAGTACATCTTTCTGCTCCACTGCACTAAACATACTCGTTCAGCTGCTGATCTAGTACATCTTTCTGCTCCACTGCATTAAACGTACTCGTTCAGCTGCTGATCTAGTATATCTTCCTGCTTCACTGCACTAAACGTACTCGTTCAGCTGCTGATCTAGTACATCTTTCTGCTCCACTGCACTAAACGTACTCGTTCAGCTGCCAATCTAGTATATCTTCCTGCTTCACTGCATTAAACGTACTCGTTCAGCTGCCGATCTAGTATATCTTTCTGCTCCACTGCATTAAACGTACTCGTTCACACGCTGATCTAGTATATCTTCCTGCTTCACTGCACTAAACGTACTCGTTCAGCTGCCAATCTAGTATATCTTCCTGCTTCACTGCATTAAACGTACTCGTTCACACGCTGATCTAGTATATCTTCCTGCTTCACTGCACTAAACGTACTCGTTCAGCTGCCGATCTAGTATATCTTCCTGCTTCACTGCACTAAACATACTCGTTCAGCTCCTGATCTAGTACATCTTCCTGCTCCACTGCATCAATCGTACTCGTTCAAACGAGGATCTAGTACATCTTCCTGCCACACTGCATCAAACGTACTAATTCAACCGATGAACTACGCAAATCACCCAAACAACAAAGCCCTTAATTAACAAAAACAAAAATCCGAGCTGTAACCCCATTCCCCTAACGTGGTCACAACTCGGATTATATTTAAAAACCTATATCCCGACGATAAAAGAATCCGTCCACCTTATCAAAAATACGCAAATAATCATATATTTTCGCTTGAGCCGCCGCAGACTCTGCTTGCACGGATCCAACGAGCAGAACACGCCCGCCAGTGGACACGTAGTCATCTCCACGTTTGTCTGTGCCCGCATGAATGACAAAGCAGTCATCCGGCACAGCATCTAATCCAACAGGAAGAGCAACACCTTTATCATACGCTCCCGGGTAACCTTTCGATGCGACGACGACGCCGATTGAATAGGCATCACGCCACTTCAAACGTGGGTCATCCCCGTTACTTACGTCAATCATGACCTGTAGTAAATCGTTCTCAAGCAATGGCAATACAACCTGGGTTTCTGGGTCACCGAATCGTGCATTGAACTCTATTACTTTTGGCCCTTCTGGAGTTTCAATTAATCCTGCATATAAAATGCCAGTAAACGCACGGTCTTCAGCTAACAATCCAGCAGCAGCGGGCCGCAGAACTTTTTCAATCGCTTCCTCAACGACCGGGGCAGCCAAATCTGGCACTGGTGCAAATGCCCCCATCCCACCGGTATTTGGACCTTTATCCTCGTCATAGGCACGTTTGTGGTCACGTGCAGGCACCATTGGAAACACATTCTCACCGTGGACGAATGCCATTAAAGAGAACTCTTTTCCGTCTAGGAACTCTTCAACTACAACACGACTTCCCGCTTCGCCAAATTGATTATCAACGAGCATGCTTTCCACCGCAGCGATCGCTTCCTCAACAGAAAGTGCAACGACAACACCTTTGCCAGCAGCTAAACCGTCCGCTTTAATCACAATCGGGGCACCTTGTTCAGCAATATAGCTTTTCGCTTCGTCCACATTTGTGAATGTTTGATGATTTGCAGTTGGTATATTATATTTGTTCATAAATTCCTTAGCGAAATCTTTGCTACCTTCAATTAATGCAGCTTCCTTTGTTGGACCAAACACGTTTAATCCAGCCTCTTGAAACGCATTGACCACACCTGCCAACAAAGGTACTTCTGGTCCAACGAATGTCCAATCGATCATATGGTCTGATGCAAAGGCAACAAGCTGGTCGACATCATCATCTTTAATGTCGATACAGGTAGCAACCTGATCGATGCCACCATTTCCAGGTGTAGCGTAAATCATATCGATCTGTTCACTTTCTCTAAGCTTGTTCACAATGCTGTGCTCGCGTCCGCCGCCACCGATAACTAAAACATCCATCGCACTTCCCCCTGTTTTCGAAAATTTTAGTGCTTAAAGTGACGCATACCCGTGAATACCATGGTGATGCCATGTTTATCACATGCATCAATCGAATCTTGATCACGCTTTGATCCACCTGGTTGAATAATTGCGGTTATACCTGCTGCAGCGGCTGCTTCAACTGTGTCCGGCATTGGGAAAAATGCATCTGATGACATCACTGCACCTTTGGCCTTATCGCCCGCTTGCTCTAGTGCGATTTTCGCTGCACCAACACGGTTCATTTGACCAGCACCGACACCGATCGTTTGATCACCTTTTGCAACAACGATTGCATTTGATTTCACGTGTTTCACGACTTTCCATGCGAAAAGTAATTCCTCTAACTCTTGCTCGGTTGGTTGACGTTTAGTTGCAACGGTTACGTCGTCTTTTGTTACGCTTGCAACGTCACGGTCTTGAACGAGCAATCCACCAATCACACTTACCACCTTTTTCGGGTTTACAGGCGATTGGTCTACTGGAGTCTCAAGTAAACGGATATTTTTCTTTACAGTTAAGATTTCAAGTGCTTTTTCCGAGAAAGATGGAGCGATTACTATTTCCAAGAAAATGTCTTTTAACTGGTTTGCAGTTGCTTCATCTACTTCTTTGTTCAAGGCTACGATACCACCAAATATCGAGACTGGATCAGCATCGTAAGCTTTTGCAAAAGCTTCTGAAATCGATGCGCCAATACCGATGCCACACGGGTTCATATGCTTTACAGCTACTGCCGCAGGCTCAGAGAATTCTAATACCATCTCAAGTGCTGCGTTTGCGTCTTGAATATTGTTGTAAGACAGCTCTTTACCGTGAAGTTGTTTGGCATTTGCAATTGATGCACCTTTCACGTTGCCTTCTTTATAAAAAGCAGCTTGCTGATGTGGATTTTCACCATAACGTAATGACTGCACTTTCTCATATGTAACGGTATACGTTTCTGGATCTTGTTCGTCTGTGATATCAATAAAATAATTGCAAATCATCGCATCGTAATTTGCTGTGTGGCGGAATACTTTTGCCGCTAGTAGCTTACGGTCTTCTACTGATTGTGTGCCTTCCTGCAATCCAGCAAGCACGCTATCATAATCGCTCGGATCTACAATAACAGTCACGTCACGGAAATTTTTTGCAGCAGAACGCAGCATCGTTGGTCCACCAATATCAATGTTTTCGATGGCGTCTTCTTCGCTAACACCTTCTTTTGCGATTGTTTCTTTAAATGGATAAAGATTAACAACGACAATATCAATTGGGTCGATATCGCGCTCTTCTAACTGCTCGATGTGCGATGAATCGTCGCGGCGAGCGAGTAGTCCTGCGTGGATAAATGGATGTAATGTTTTGACACGGCCGTCTAATATTTCATCAAAATTTGTAACTGCAGATACCGGTATTGCTGGTAATCCTTCTGCTTGTAATGCTTTTAACGTTCCGCCTGTTGATACTAGTTCATAGCCTAGTGCGTCCAACCCTTTTGCAAATGCAGCTAAGTTGGTTTTATCTGAAACACTCAGTAGTGCTCTTTTTTTCATGGGTGTGTTCCCCTTTCTACTTGTCGTTCAGTAAGTGTTGAATCGTTTGTGGATATAAATAATGCTCAATTGTTTGAATGCGTTGCTGTAAGGAAGTTCTATCTTCTTCTGGCTCAATCGACAATGCTTGCTGGGCAATGATTTTCCCAGTATCCATACCAGCATCAACGTAATGGATGGTTACACCGGTTACTTGAACGCCAGCCTGTAACGCTTGACCTATCGCGTCTAAGCCTGGGAATGCTGGCAATAATGACGGATGGATGTTAACTATTTTCGACGGATATGCGTCTAGTAAAGTTTGTCCAATTAACCGCATATAACCAGCCAGGACAATCCATGCTACATTCGCTTCTGTAAGTTGTGCAACGATTTCTTGCTCAAATGCTTGCTTCGATGGATAGCTCTTTGGTTGAAATGCGAAAACTGGCACACCGTATCGTTCCGCTTTTTCTAGTACCTTCACTTCTGGCTTATCACAAACTAGCAGACTAACTGTTGCATCGAGCTTTCCTAGTTCGATTGCCTCCATAATAGCAACAAAATTACTTCCTGTACCAGAGGCAAACACAGCAATGTTGGAATGTGTCATGCTGTAATTGTCACTCCTTGGCCTTCTGTAACTTTACCGATCACCGAAGCTACTTCCTTGTTAGCAGCAAGCAGATCTAATACTTGGTCAGCTTCGTTTTCAGAAACAATGACAGCCATTCCAATGCCCATATTGAATACGCCGAGCATGTCGCTAAATACTAGATTTGCTTTTTCTTGCAAGAAATTATAAACTGCTGGAATTTCCCAAGAGCCGGATTTAATCTCTACCCCTAAATCTGCTGGTAATGCACGTGGTAGGTTTTCATAAAAACCACCACCAGTAACATGGCTAATTCCCTTAATTGTAACAGCTTCTTTTAATTGCTTGATCGTTTTTGCATATATTTTAGTCGGAGTAAGTAATACTTCTCCTAGTGTTTTTTCAAATTGACCGTAGTCTGATGTTAAATCGAGTTGATAATCTGCTACTATTTTTCTAACGAGTGAGTAGCCGTTCGAATGCAGTCCACTAGACGCGATACCGATGACAACATCTCCGGCTTGGACGTGCTCGCCTGTAATTAGCTGTTTTTTGTCAGCAATTCCAACAACAAAGCCTGCTAAATCATATTCGCCATCCTGATACATACCTGGCATTTCAGCTGTTTCGCCACCAATCAAAGCAGCACCGCTCTCAACACAACCATCTGCGATTCCTTTTACAATTTGCTCAATTTTTTCCGGCTCATTTTTACCACAAGCAATATAATCCAAGAAAAATAACGGATCAGCACCTTGGGCAACAATATCGTTCACACACATAGCGACCAAATCAATCCCTACTGTATCATGGATATCTGTATCGAAGGCAAGCTTCAGCTTAGTACCAACGCCGTCTGTTCCGGATACGAGTACAGGCTCTTCATAGGAAAAAGAAGTTAATTCAAAAAGCCCGGCAAATGCACCGACACCGCCGATTACTTCTTTGCGGTTTGTTTTGTTTATATGTTTTTTCATTAAATCTACTGCTCGGTAGCCTGCGGTCACATCGACGCCCGCTTGCTTATATATTTCACTCATCACTTTAGCTCCTTATCAAGGTATTTGGTCTACCCGTATCACACGGGATTTTTAGCCTTTATATGCAGGTAACACTGTGTCCGGATAAATTTCAGTAGGGTAATTACCTGTAAAGCAAGCGTTGCAAATACCTTGTTCGATTGAATCTTCGGTGACAATCGACTTTTCTAATCCATCTGTTGTTAAATAGGCTAAACTATCCGCTTCGATTAGTTCACGAATTTCCTCGATCGAATTATTCGAGGCTATAAGCTCACCTTTGTTCGAAGTATCAATGCCATAATAACAAGGGTTTTCGATAGGCGGGGAGGCAATACGAACGTGTACCTCTAGTGCACCTGCTTCCTTAAGCATTCGAACAATCCTTTTACTCGTAGTGCCGCGCACGATAGAATCATCAACCATAACGACCCGTTTGCCTTCCACAATACCACGTACAGCAGATAACTTCATTTTCACGCCTTGTTCACGTAATTCCTGTGACGGCTGGATAAACGTACGACCAACATAGCGATTTTTTATCAAACCTAACTCGTACGGAATACCCGCTGCCTCCGAGTAACCGATCGCCGCCGATATACTAGAGTCTGGTACACCAGTGACAACATCGGCTTCGACTGGTGCTTCCGCCGCTAGTTGCTTGCCCATTTTTTTACGACTTGCATGGACGTTCGTACCATTCAAATCACTGTCAGGGCGGGAAAAATATACATACTCCATCGAGCAAAGTGTCCGTTGGAGAGGTGAAGCGAATTGCTTTGATGTAATCCCGTTATCATCAATAATTAGTAATTCACCTGGTTGCACTTCACGAATATAAGTTGCACCAATAATATCAAATGCACACGTTTCTGACGATACTACATACGCACCACCGAGCATCCCGATCGATAGTGGACGTAATCCACGTGGATCTAAGGCGACAAATAGCTGCTCTTCTGTTAAAAGCGCAAGTGCATAGGCCCCTTTAATCATCGATAAGGCAGAAGCAATCGCTTCTTCCATATTCAAATGGCCACTGCGCTTGATTAAGTGTGCCAGTACTTCTGTATCAGAGGTAGTTTGCAAAATACTGCCTTGTGCCTCTAATTGGTTTTTCATTGCATTCGCATTCACTAGATTTCCGTTATGTGCTAGCGCCATGCTGTTTTTCTGGGAACGAAATAAAAGTGGCTGAACGTTCTCATATCCGCCACCACCTTGGGTTGCGTAGCGAACGTGACCAAGAGCAGCATTGCCTTTTAGTCGTGAAAACTCCCCCTGCTGAAATACTTCGTTAATCAAACCGATGCCTTTATGCAGGTGAAGTGCTTCACCATCACTTGTGACGATGCCTGCTCCTTCTTGCCCACGGTGCTGCAGGGCATGTAAGCCGTAATAAGTCATTTCAGCTGCTTTTTCATGTCCCCAAATTGCAAATACACCGCACTCTTCATTTAATCCCTTGATTTCAGCAAGCATGGTATAGCCCCTTTCCATAATGCTTTCAAGCCTTCAACTTCCGTATCAATCGTCATTTGTTCGTTAACTTTTATGTTCATGATACCGTCTGCTGTAACGTCACCAATATACGCTGCGTCTGTAACCTGTGCTTCGAACGCCTGGCGATTTGCTTGGGTAACAGATATAAGGAAACGTGACTGTGTTTCACTGAATAGTTCTACCGTCGCATCACCAGATAAACTTATGTCACAACCTAATTGTTTATCGAATAAGCTTTCCGCTATGGCTACGGCTAAGCCACCCTCTGCAAGATCATGTGCAGAAGCAACTAACCCTGACCGAATTGCTTGTAATAGAGCACTTTGGCGCGTTGCTTCCACAGTTAAGTCAATCGCTGGTGCTTTACCAAAATAATTATTTTCTAACATGTTTTGCAGTTCACTTCCACCAAACTCATGTCTCGCCGCTCCGATTACATAAATCGCATCTCCTTCTGATTGGAAGAAAGATGGGGTAATATGTTCAACCGAATCGTGTAATCCGACCATGCCAACAACAGGTGTTGGGAAGATTGCTTGCCCGTTTGTTTCGTTGTATAAAGATACGTTACCGCTGATAACTGGTGTGCCAAGCGCTAAACATGCTGCACTCATACCGTCGACGCTTTTTTCCATTTGCCAAAAGTTTTCCGGTTTATCGGGATTTCCGAAGTTTAAGCCGTCGGTTAATGCTAACGGTTTGGCACCTGAACAAATGATATTACGTGCTGCTTCAGCAACCGCAATTTTTCCACCTGTTTCTGGATCTAAATAAATGTAACGAGAATTACAATCTGTTGTCATTGCTAATGCTTTATCTGTGCCACGCACGCGTAACACGGCGGCATCTGATCCAGGTGTGACAACTGTATTCGTTTGTACCATTGAATCATATTGGTCATACACCCATTCTTTACTAGCGATCGTTGGTTGCTGTAAGAGTGCTTGTAATGCTTGTTGATGGTCTTTCACACTAGGCATATAAGCTTCCATCGTCTGGAACTGTTCAAAATAAGCCGGTACCGCAGATGCTTTATAATAAACTGGTGCGTCTTCTGCTAATGAATCAACTGGAATATCTGCAACAACCTCGCCTTTATGTAACAGACGGAATTGTTTATCCTCGGTTACCTTACCTACTGGTACTGCTTCAAGTCCATACTTGTTAAAAACATCGATGATCTCTTGCTCCTGCCCTTGCTTGACGACAAGTAGCATCCGCTCTTGTGATTCTGACAGCATCAATTCGTATGGCGTCATGTTTAATTCACGTTGTGGAACAAGGTCAAGGTTCATTTCCAAGCCAGTGCCTGCTTTACTTGCCATCTCACTTGCTGACGATGTTAAACCCGCTGCACCCATATCTTGAATACCGATCAGCGCCTCCGAATGAATAACCTCTAAACATGCTTCAATTTGTAATTTTTCCATAAAAGGATCGCCAACCTGCACGGATGGACGCTTACTTTCCGACTCTTCCGATAAGTCTTCAGATGCAAAAGTTGCGCCGTGAATACCGTCACGACCTGTAGGTGGCCCTGCATAAATGACTGTATTTCCTACTCCTGCAGCAATTCCTTTTTGAATATCTTTATGATCAATAATTCCAACACACATTGCGTTAACGAGTGGATTGCCTTCATAACAATTATCAAATTGAACTTCACCGCCAACGGTTGGCACACCAACACAGTTGCCGTAACCTGCGATTCCATTGACTACCTCTTCAAATAAATATTTAACGCGATTTGAATCTAAATTACCGAACCGCAAAGAATTTAACACGGCAACTGGACGAGCGCCCATCGAGAATACGTCACGGATAATCCCACCAACACCTGTAGCAGCACCTTGATAAGGCTCTACAGCAGATGGATGATTGTGGCTTTCCACTTTAAATACAACTGCTTTCCCGTCACCAATATCAACGATTCCAGCCCCTTCACCAGGACCTTGCAGTACGTGTGCGCCCTCTGTCGGGAATTTCTTCAATAGTGGTTTGGAAGTTTTGTAGCTGCAATGCTCCGACCACATCACCGAGAAAATCCCAGTCTCTGTAAAGTTCGGACGACGACCTAAAATCGTTTTGACTTTTTGATATTCTTCATCTGTTAATCCCATATCGCGGTAAAGGCGGTCTTGTTCAACTACTTCTGGGCTAATCTCAGGCGCTTGCAACATGTGTTTCCCTCCAATGATTCACTACTGATTTAAATAGCTTCAAACCGTCATCTCCACCGAGCAATGCTTCTACTGCACGTTCTGGGTGCGGCATCATCCCTAATACGTTACCAGCTTCATTCACAATTCCAGCAATGTCACTTACCGAGCCATTCGGATTGTTTGCATAGGTGAACACGATTTGATTGTTCGATTGTAGCTGTGCTAGTGTTGCTTCGTCACAATAATAATTTCCTTCGCCGTGTGCAATTGGCAATGCAATCGTTTCTGCTTGTGTATATGCAGAGGTGAACATGGATTCGTTGTTTTGTACGACTAAATCTTCAAAATGGCACATGAATTTTAAATTTTTGTTGCGCAGCATCGCCCCTGGAAGTAAGCCTGCTTCTAAAAGAATCTGGAATCCATTACAAACACCTAAGATGGGAACACCTTTGGCTGCTTGTTGTTTTAATTGATTGACGATCGCTGACGTTGAGGCAATTGCCCCTGTGCGAAGGTAGTCTCCATAAGAAAATCCACCTGGCAGTAAAATAGCGTCATAGTCTTCTAGATTTGCATCTTGGTACCACACTAAATCTGCTTCTTCTCCTAAGCTATCTTTAGCTGCATGGTACATGTCTCTGTCACAGTTTGATCCCGGAAAAACAACAACGGCAAATTTCACTGCGTAACACCTTCCTCAATCGTATAGGAATAATCCTCAATGACTGGATTAGCTAGTAATTTTGCACACATGTCTTCTACTTGCTTTTCGACATCACCGTTATCTGCTAACTCAAGCTCCATATATTTCCCAACACGTGCTTGCTGTACTTCTGCAAACCCTAGTGTATTTAATGACTCTTGTACTGCTTTACCTTGAGGGTCTAATACGCCCGGCTTTAATGTAATGTAAATTTTCACTTTTTTCATTTTACTGCCTCCAGTCGATTAAGAATGTTGTCATACACGTCCAGCAAATCGCCTAAACCTTCACGAAACACGTCTTTATCCATCTTCTTGCCTGTATCTTTATCCCAAAGCCGGCACGTATCTGGTGATACTTCATCCGACAATACAATCTTTCCATCTACGTTTCTACCAAACTCTAATTTGAAGTCGACTAATACAAGATTAATACCAAGGAAGAACTTTTGTAACTGTTCGTTTACCTGAAGAGCCGCTGACTTAATTTCGGCAATTTCTTCTAAGCTAACATCGGTTAATAATAAGGCATGATCATCGCTCATAAGCGGATCACCGAGCGCATCATTTTTGTAATAAAACTCAACAAGTGATGGTGTGAATGCTGTTTTTTCTTCAATTCCGAAGCGACGGGTAATACTTCCTGCTGCAAGGTTACGAACGACGACTTCAATCGGAATAATTGTCGTTTTTTGTACGAGCTGTTCGGTATCGTTTAACACCCGTTCGAAATGACTTGCAACACCTTTTTCATGCAAAAACTCAAATACCTTAGCGGATATTAAATTGTTGTATCTGCCTTTACCAGTAAACGTTGCTTTCTTTTCGCCGTTAAATGCTGTTGCATCATTTTTATAAGACAAGACTAACTGTGTATCATCTCCAACTACTGTAAACACTTGCTTCGCTTTACCTTCGTACAAAAGTTCACCCTTCATCTTGTTCACCTCAATTAGCAATTTTGGTTAGTACCTTATAGAGGATGTTCAAAAAGTCCCAATTAATCACAACGATTATTCAAGTAGCTTACCCGATGTCGAATATTGGAATCAGCCGAAAAATCCGGTCATCATGTAGGTTCTGTCTACACTCCGGTCTTCTTTTTCTAGCTTCATCCAATCTTCTCGATGCTAAAAACGGAACTTTTTGAACACGCACTTATAGTCCGATTTTAGTAAAAATCTTATCGACATTTTTCAGATGATACGTATAGTCAAAGCAGTCTGCAATTTGTTCTGCAGAAAGTAAATTTGTAATTTTCGACTCTGCTTCTACTAGTTCTCTAAACGATATCCCGTTTTCCCATGCCTTCATTGCATTTGGCTGCACTAAATCGTATGCTTCTTCTCTGCTCATGCCTTGGTCGATTAACGATAACAACACACGTTGTGAGAAAATAACGCCATATGTTTTGTCGATGTTTGCCTTCATATTTTCCGGGAACACGGTTAAGTTTTTGACGATGTTGCTAAAACGACTCAACATATAGTCAAGTGCAATTGTAGCATCTGGCAAAATTACACGTTCCGCAGATGAATGTGAAATATCACGTTCATGCCAAAGCGATACATTTTCATAAGCTGTCATCATATAGCCACGAATTACTCTTGCCATACCAGTCATATTTTCTGACCCGATTGGGTTACGTTTATGTGGCATTGCAGACGATCCTTTTTGTCCTTTAGCGAAAAATTCTTCCACTTCTCGTGTTTCTGTTTTTTGCAGACCACGAATTTCGGTTGCGAATTTTTCAATTGATGTCGCAATTAACGCTAGTGTCGACATGTACTGCGCATGACGATCACGTTGTAATGTTTGTGTAGAAACTGGTGCAGCAGCAAGGCCCAATTTTTTACAAACATACTCTTCAACGAACGGGTCGATGTTAGCATACGTGCCAACCGCTCCAGAAAGTTTACCCGTTTCAATCGTGTTCGCAGCTGCTTCAAAGCGCTCCAAATTACGCTTCATTTCTTCATACCAAAGCGCCATTTTCAAACCAAACGTAGTAGGTTCTGCGTGAACACCATGGGTTCTGCCCATTTGGACGGTATGCTTATGTTCGATTGCTTTAGCTTTTAAAATTTCAACAAAACGTTCCAAATCACTACGCAATATGTTGTTTGCTTGTTTTAATAAGTAAGATAATGCTGTATCAACCACATCGGTAGAAGTTAAACCATAGTGAACCCATTTACGTTCTTCGCCTACCGTTTCCGATACGGCACGTGTAAATGCAACAACGTCATGTCTTGTTTCTTGTTCAATTTCTAAAATGCGATTAACATCAAAGGATGCTTTCTCGCGCAACTTTTGTACATCTTGTTTCGGAATAACACCAAGCTCACTCCACGCTTCACAAGCGAGTAGCTCCACTTCCAACCATGCTTGATATTTGTTTTCCTCTGTCCAAATCGCACCCATTTCTTCTCTTGTATAGCGACCGATCATAATCATTTTCCTCCTATTTGTCTGAATCAAAAATTGACTAGTCTATCAAACTTTTTCCGTAATTCGTAGATTGTCAGCAACAATTTGCTCGAGCTCTGGAAGACTGTTGCCAACGTATGTGACATGCCCCATTTTTCGTTTGTCTTTAATTTCTTTTTTTCCGTACACGTGCACATGTGCCTGTTCATATATTTCTGGCGTTTCTGTAAAAGCAGTCACATCGTCGCCTAGTAGGTTAATCATCACACTAGCACCGTGAAACTTGATTGGTGCAAGTGGTAAACCACAAATTGCACGCATATGCTGCTCGAATTGTGACACGCTGCACGCTTCAATTGTAAAGTGACCAGAGTTATGTGGGCGTGGTGCCATTTCGTTAATGTAGATGTCTTCACCAACAACAAACATTTCGATTGCAAATGTGCCGACAACCTCTATTGCCTCCGCTACTCGTGCCGCTACATCCAATGCCTGCTCTGTCACTGAATTGGAGACTCTGGCTGGTGCGGTAGTTTTATGTAAAATATGATTTTTATGCTCATTTTCTGCTAACGGAAAGTAGCTGATATTTCCGTCTATTGTTCTCGTAAATACAACGGAAACTTCCTTATCGAACTTTATCCATTGTTCTACAATACAGCGTCCATTTTTTTGTATAAATTGAGTTGCTATATCGAGATCTTGAAGTGAAGTAAGCTGAAGCTGCCCTTTACCGTCGTATCCACCTCGACAAGTTTTAATAACAGCCGGCAAGCCAACTGTATCAAACGCTTGCTTTAGTTCTTGTCCTGTCTCCACAACCTTAAATGGTGCAACTGGAAGTCCATTTTCAGCAAGCACTGTTTTTTCTTGCTCGCGATCTTGCGTTATTTTTAAAAGTTGCGATCCTTGCGGTAAACATCCCTTTGTTTCCAATAACCGAGCTGCTGTTAGATCAACATTTTCAAATTCATATGTCACAACATCACTTTTATTAGCTAACTGTGCGATCGCATCCAGGTCATCATACTTAGCAACAATCTGTTCATCACTCACCTGTGCTGCTGGACAATCTGGTGTTGGGTCTAATACGACAATTTTATAGCCCATATGCTTTGCCGCCATCGCCATCATTCGCCCAAGCTGTCCTCCACCTAAAATTCCTATAGTGCTTCCAGGTAACAGACTATTCATCTTCAAGCTGCTCCCTCATTTCATCTACTTTTGCTTTCATTTGTTTGCGATAATGATTCAACCGTTCGGCAACTTTTTCATCCGCACTTCCAATGATTTGTGCTGCTAAAAGACCAGCGTTCATCGCTCCTGCTTTTCCAATCGCTACTGTTGCAACTGGAACACCTGCAGGCATTTGTACGATAGAAAGCAGCGAATCTAATCCATTTAAGCTTTTTGATTGCACGGGCACGCCAATCACAGGTAACGTTGTTTTTGCTGCTACCATGCCTGGCAGATGGGCTGCTCCACCAGCTCCTGCGATAATTGTTTTCATTCCTTTTTCTCTCGCCTGCTCCGCATACTGAAACATATCTTCCGGTGTTCGGTGAGCAGATATTATTTCTTTCTCATAAGAGATGTTCAACTCTTCTAGGATCGTACATGTATGTTTCATCGTTTCCCAATCAGAAATACTTCCCATGATCACACCAACAGTTGCCATCACTTTTGCCTCTTTTCTTTATAAGTAGTACGTATTTTTTCGATTAATAGCGATTTACGCCCTGTAGTTATACTATTTACACACAACAAAAGCCTATTCATCTCCTATGAAATAAGAGAAGATGAATAGGCATACGTCAATCACTCATATATGCATTCGTAACAATCATTGTTGGTCTTCACACAATGATTCATCTTCCCTCATAGTCCATCATTTACGGTGATGGGTAGAGACTCTGGGCCATATTCCCATATTATACGAGGTACAGTTTTTATAGAAAATCTTGTCGCTAATTTATTCTCCTTCATGCAATTAT